>NZ_LGEB01000070.1:0-39837 GCF_001279555.1 Micromonospora sp. NRRL B-16802
CGCCGTGCCCGCCCTCCGCGCGCCGTGCCCGCCCTCCGCGCGCCGTGCCCGCCCTCCGCGCGCCGTGCCTGTCCCCGTGCCTGTCCTCCGCGCTGCAGTCCCGCCCCGTTGCCCCGCGCTGCGCTCCTCGCCTGCCGTCCCCGCCCCGTTGTCCTCGCGTTGAGGTGCCCGCGTTTCGCCCGGCGCGCTGTCCTCCCGAGCCGTCCCCGCTGCCCTCGCGCGCTGTCCTCGCCCCGTTGTTCTCGCGCCGCCGTCCCCCGCGTGTCGCCGCGCTGCCTGGCGCTCAGCGCAACATCTCCCCGCCCGCGTCGATCATGGAGTTGTGGTGCCTCACAAAGCAGGTGGAAATAGCTGTTTCCGCCCACCACACCTCCATGATCGACGGGGTGACGCGAGCCTTCACCCCCCGCGCCCCGCTCCCGGGCCGGCGCACTCGCCGATCTTGCACTTCCTGCCGCGACTAATGCCCGCAACAGCGACATTTCCGCGACAGCAACTGCAAGATCGGCGGGGCGGGGCGGGGCGGGGCGGGGCGGGGCAGGGTGATGCCGCAGGGCCCGAGTCGGTGGGACCTGCCGGTCAGGGCAGTCGCGGTGGAGTCCAGCCCGGCAGAGGGCTGGACTGGCGTACTACGGGGTTTGCTCTTTGCGGGTTTGGTCGGCCAGGTGGGTTGGCATGGGGTCGTGACGAACGAAGTGGCGGCGGAACGTGCCGGTGCCGGCGGTCAGGGAGCGCAGCTCGACGGCGTACCGGAGCAGTTCGGTGGCGGGCACCTCGGCCCTGATCAGGGTGCGGCCCTCGACCTCGGGGTCCGGTTCGGTGCCGAGCACCCGGCCGCGCCTGCTGGACAGGTCGCCCATGACGGTGCCCACGGAACCGTCGGGCACTCGGATGCGTACCTCGTCGATGGGTTCGAGCAGTGCTGGTTGGCCGCGTTCGGCGGCGTCGCGCAGGGCCAGGGCGCCGGCGGTCTGGAAGGCCGCGTCGGACGAGTCGACGCTGTGGGCCTTGCCGTCGACGAGGGTCACCCGCAGGTCCACGACCGGGTGGCCGGCGACCAGGCCGCGCTCCAGTTGGGTGCGTACGCCCTTCTCCACGGACGGGATGTAGTTGTGCGGCACGGCGCCGCCGACAATCCGGTCGACGAACTCGAAGCCTGCGCCGCGCGGCAGCGGCTCGACCTCGATGTCGCAGACCGCGTACTGGCCGTGGCCGCCGGACTGCTTGACGTGCCGGCCGTGTCCCTTCGCCGGCACGGTGAGCGTCTCGCGCAGCGACACCTTGACGGGTTCGGTGTCCAGTTCGACGCCACCGGCGCGCAGCCGGTCGAGCACCACGTCGGCGTGCGCCTCGCCCATGCACCACAGCACCAGTTGGTGGGTTTCCGGGTTGCGCTCCAGCCGCAGGGTGGGGTCGCCGGCGACGAGCCGGGCCAGGTTGCGGGCCAGCGCGTCCTCGTCGGCGCGGCTGCGGGCGACGATCGCCACCGGCAGCAGTGGTTCGGGCATCTCCCAGGGTGCGATCAGCAGCGGGTCGTCCTTGGCCGAGATGGTGTCGCCGGTTTCGGCGCTTCCCGACTTGGTGATGGCGCAGAGGTCACCGGCGACGCAGAGCGGCACCTCCCGCAGGGTGGCGCCCAGCGGGGTGTAGATGTGTCCGACGCGCTCGTCGGCGTCGTGGTCGGGGTGCCCGCGTTCGGCCATGCCGTGCCCGGAGACGTGCATCGTCAGGTCGGGGCGCAGCGTTCCGGAGAAGACCCGGACCAGGGAGACGCGGCCGACGTGCCGGTCCACGGTGGTCTTGACCACCTCGGCGACGAGCGGCCCGTCCGGGTCGCAGGTCAGCGGCGGGCGGGGTGAGCCGTCCACGCCTGTCACTGCGGGCAGCTCGTGCTCCAGGGGCGACGGAAACGCGGCGGTCAGCACCTCAAGTAGCGCGTCGAGGCCGACGCCGGTCGCGGCGCAGACGGGCACCACCGGGTAGAAGTGGCCCCGGGCGACAGCCTTCTCCAGGTCGTCGATCAGTACCGCGGTGTCGATCTCCTCGCCGTCGAGGTAGCGGTCCATGAGCGTCTCGTCCTCGCTCTCGGCGATGATCCCTTCGATCAGCTCGTTGCGGGACTCGTCGATGGCGGGCTGGTGCTGCGGGTCCGGGTCACGCACGTCGGCGGGGAGCCCGGCGGTGTAGTCGAATACCCGGCGGGTGATCAGACCGAGCAGGCCCTCGGTGGAGACACCGTCGTCGCCGAGCATCGGCAGGTAGAGGGGCATCACGTTGTCGCCGAAGAGACGCTGGCACAGCGCCACGGCCTCGTCGAAGTCGGCGCGCGGCTGGTCCAGCCGGGCCACCGCGACCGCGCGCGGCATGTCGACCGCCGCGCACTCCTCCCACAGCGCCACCGTGGCCGCGTCCATCCCGCCGGCCGCCGAGACGACGAAGATCGCGGCGTCGGCGGCCCGCAGGCCGGCGCGCAGCTCACCGACGAAGTCGGCGTACCCGGGGGTGTCCAGGAGGTTGACCTTGATGCCGTTGTGCAGCAGCGGCGCGCAGGACAGGCTCACCGAGCGCTGCTGGCGTACGGCTGCCGGATCGTGGTCGCCGACGGTGGTGCCGTCGACCACGCTGCCGGCCCGGCCGATCGTGCCGGTCGCTGCGAGCAGGGCCTCGACGAGGGTCGTCTTGCCCGCTCCGGAATGCCCGACGAGCACCACGTTGCGAACCCGGTCGGGCTCGGTCATCGCCGGCACGCCGCCGGTGGGACCCTTCTCGTGACTTTTCTGCGCCATGGGGGCGCACCTCCCTCAGCCGGTGGTGGGTGGCGACCGCCGCGCGACGGGAAGCGGCCCGGGGCGAGTGCGCGGCGATATCCTCCGGTGGTCTGCTGCACAGCGGGAACGGGACGGGCGGACGGGTGAGCTGGCTCACCCCCCGGCTCGATCTCACACCTGTCGCCGGACACGCACAAGCCTGCCCGGCGGGTCGGAGGGGCGGGCCGTATCGCCGGAGATGGACGGACCGTTATCGTGGGACCGCCATGGCGAAGATCTTCCAAGTGTCGGCCCGCGCGGGGATGACCCGCGTCGTAGAGCCGATCGCCCGCGCCCTGCTGCGCGCGGGCGTCACCCCCAATGCCGTCACCGTCGCGGGCACCGTTGGTGTGCTCGTCGGCGCGCTCGGCTTCGGTGCCCGCGGCCACCTGGTCGCGGGCGCGTTGATCGTCACCTTTTTCGCGCTCACCGACCTGCTCGACGGGACGATGGCCCGGATGAGCGGCGGTTCCACCAGGTTCGGGGCGTTCCTCGACTCGAGCATGGACCGGGTCGCTGACAGTGCCGTCTTCGGCGCTGTCGCGTACTGGCTGGCCACCCAGGGCAACCATTCCGGGGTGGCCGCCGCGCTGCTCTGCCTGGCCGCCGGCGCTCTGGTCTCCTACGTGAAGGCCCGCGCCGAAGGGCTCGGGATGACCTGCAACGTGGGCATCGCCGAGCGCACCGAACGGCTGCTCATCGTCGGCGTCGGCGGCATCCTCACCGGCCTGAACGTCAAGCCGGCGCTGGAGATCGCGCTCTGGCTGCTCGCCGCCGTCTCGATCTTCACGGTGGGCCAGCGGGTGGCGCACGTCTACCGGCAGGCCCAGCAGCTCCAGCCGGACGGCCAGGCGTGAGCGCCGTGGCGCGCTCGGGTCGCGCGCTGCCTGCGCCGCGCCACACGACCGGCGGCCGGGCCGCGTGAACCTGACCGAGCTGGGGTACGTCGCCGGCTGGCGGCTGGCCCGCGCGCTGCCCCGGCCGGTGGTGGCCGCGGCGTTCCAGGCGGGCGCGGACCGCGCGTACCGCAGGGCCGGCGGGGGTACGTCCCGACTGCGCGCGAACCTGCGCCGGGTGGTCGGCCCGGAGATGCCCGAGGTCGAGCTGGACGACCTGGTCAAGCGCGGTCTGCGCTCGTACGCCAGGTACTGGATGGAGGCGTTCCGGCTGCCCTCGTTGAGCCGGGAGCAGATCCTGGGTGGCTTCCGCCTCGACGGTGCGGAGCTGCTGGCCGCGGACGTCGCCGCAGGCCGGGGTGCGGTGGTGGCCCTGCCGCACGCCGGCAACTGGGACGCGGCGGGCGCCTGGGTCGCGGCAACCGGTTGGCCGATCACCACCGTCATGGAACGGCTCAAGCCGGAGGGGGTGTACGAGCGGTTCATCGCCTTCCGGAAGGGCCTCGGGATGGAGATCCTGCCGACCCACGGTGGGCCGCGTCCGGCGTTCGACGTGCTGCTGGACCGCGTGCGCGCGGGTGCCGTGGTGCCGCTGCTGGCCGACCGTGACCTGTCGGCCCGGGGCGTGGAGGTGGATTTCTTCGGCGCGAAGACGCGCATGCCGGCGGGGCCGGCGCTGCTCGCGCTGCACACCGGTGCGCCGCTCTACGTGGCCTCGATGTGGTACGAACCGGACGCCGCGTGCGCGTCGCTTGCCGGGCCGCTGCCGGTGCCGGGGCCCGAGGTGGGTCCGCTTGACCAGCGGGTACGGTCGCTGACCCAGATGATCGCCGACCGTCTGGCGGCGGGTATCGCCGACAATCCGCAAGACTGGCACATGTTGCAGCGGATGTGGCTGGACCAGCGAGGGTCGGGCGACGCGGCAACGTCCGCACCGGCCTCGGGTCGGTCCTGAAGGGGGTGGGCTCGGTGCGCGCGAGGAGTGCAGCGCAGCGGAGCCCCGCGGTCGTGGACGAGGGGCGCTGACGTATGCGGATCGGCATCGTCTGCCCGTACTCCTTCGATGTTCCTGGCGGGGTGCAGAACCACGTCGTCGACCTCGCGGAGGCGTTGATCGCCCTGGGGCACGAGGTCAGTGTGCTCGCGCCGGCCGATGAGGATTCTGCGCTGCCGGAGTACGTGGTGTCGGCCGGTCGGGCGGTGCCTCTGCCGTACAACGGGTCGGTGGCCCGGATCGCGTTCGGCCCGGTTTCCACGGCTCGGGTCCGGCGGTGGCTCACCAACGGTGATTTCGACGTGCTGCACGTGCACGAGCCGCTCACGTTGAGCCTCTCGCTGTTGGCGGTGTTGTCCGCCCGTGGCCCGGTGGTGGCCACGTTCCACACGGCGATGACACGTTCGCGGGTGCTGGCCGCCGCGCAGGGCGTGTTGCAGATCGTGTTGGAGCGGATCACCGCCCGGATCGCGGTGAGCGCGCTGGCCCGCAAGGTCCAGGTGGAGCACATGGACGGCGGCGCTGTGGAGATTCCCAACGGGGTGGCGGTGGCGAAGTTCGCCGACGTCGAGCCGCTGCCCGGCTGGCCGGGGGAGTGCGGTGCGGGCTCCGGGGGCACGTTGGGTTTTCTGGGCCGCTTCACCGAGGCGCGCAAGGGGTTCCCGGTGCTGCGGGACGCTTTCGTGTCGTTGGCCGAGTCCCGGCCGGGGTTGCGGCTGCTGGTCGCCGGCCCGGGTGATCCCGATGACCTGTTTGACCAGTTTCCGGCCGCGTTGCATGACCGGGTGACCTTCCTGGGGTTGGTCTCGGAGTCGGACAAGGCGCGGATGCTGCGCAGTGTGCACCTGTATGTGGCGCCGAACACGGGTGGCGAGTCGTTCGGGATGATCCTGACCGAGGCGCTGGCTGCGGGCACCACCGTGGTGGCGAGCGATCTGGACGCGTTCCGCCGGGTGCTGGACGGTGGGCGGGCGGGGCGGCTCTTTCCGACGGGGGACGCGGTGGGGCTGCGCGACGCGCTGGCCGAGTTGCTTGACGATCCGGACGGGCGGGCCGTGCTGAGCGCCTGCGGTGATCAGGTGGTGGCGAATTTCGACTGGCCGGTGGTTGCTCGTCGTGTTCTGGAGGTATACGCAGCGGCGATCGAGGCGACCGACGGACGGGTCATCGACCAGGAATGGGTGGGGCTGGGCTGAGCCGATGTGACGGATGGCGGCTGCTGGTGACAGGGTGACCGGCGAGGACGCGCACAGTCGGAGAAACGGAGCAGCACTACGATGCCGCACATGTGGTGGGTGGTGGCCGCGAGTGTGGTCGTGGGGCTGGTCGCGGCGTACCTCATCTGGACCGCCGGCCGGGTCGAGCGGCTGCAGGGCCGCGCGGAGCTTGCGGCGCGGGCCCTGGACGCCCACCTGTTGCGGCGGGCGGCGGCGGCCGCCGTGCTGGCGGAGCGGCGTTTCGGCGTGGAGTTGTACGCGGCGGCGCGGATCGCGTTGGACGCGGCGCCCGAGGAGCGGGAGGCCGCTGAGAACGACCTGACCCGGCAGTTGCGGTCGGTGGAGTTGGACCCGGCGGACCCGGACTGCACGGCGGTGATCGCGGCGAGCCGGCGGCTGGCGTTGTCCCGGCAGGTGCACACCGATCTGGTGCGGGACGCGCGGTCGGCGCGCAGCAGGCCGCTGGTGCGGTTGTTGCGGATGGGGCGGGGTCGGGATTGGCCGCGCTACTTCGACATCGATGATCCGACGCTCGTGGTGCCGGCGGACGTCCCCGCGAACTGATCGGCCACGGAGCCGCCGTCCCGGGCCGGTGACGAGGGCCACAGGGCAGGCCACCGGGGGTCGGATTGGCTGTCGGAGCGGCGTTGAACCGGACGTAGCATTTCGCTGCCACCTCCCACAGCCCGTCCAAGGAGCACCCGTGTCCGACACCACCGCCTCGACCACCGGTAGCGCCCCCGTCGTCGGCACGGCCCGCGTGAAGCGCGGCATGGCCGAGATGCTCAAGGGCGGCGTGATCATGGACGTGGTCAACGCCGAGCAGGCCAAGATCGCCGAGGACGCCGGCGCCGTCGCCGTGATGGCGCTGGAGCGGGTGCCCGCCGACATCCGCGCGCAGGGCGGGGTGTCCCGGATGAGCGACCCCGACATGATCGACGGGATCATCGCGGCGGTCTCCATCCCGGTGATGGCCAAGGCCCGCATCGGTCACTTCGTGGAGGCGCAGATCCTCCAGTCGCTCGGCGTCGACTACGTCGACGAGTCCGAGGTGCTGACCCCTGCGGACTACGCGAACCACATCGACAAGTGGGCGTTCACGGTCCCGTTCGTCTGCGGTGCGACGAACCTGGGCGAGGCGTTGCGCCGCATCACCGAGGGCGCGGCCATGATCCGCTCCAAGGGTGAGGCGGGCACCGGTGACGTCTCCAACGCCACCACCCACATGCGCAAGATCCGGCAGGAGATCCGCCGGCTCTCGTCGCTGCCCACTGACGAGCTCTTCGTCGCGGCCAAGGAGCTGCAGGCCCCGTACGAGCTGGTCAAGGAGGTCGCCGAGACGGGCAAGCTGCCGGTGGTGCTGTTCACGGCCGGTGGGATCGCCACCCCGGCCGACGCGGCGATGATGATGCAGCTCGGTGCGGAGGGTGTCTTCGTCGGCTCGGGCATCTTCAAGGCCGGCAACCCGGCTCAGCGCGCCGCCGCGATCGTCAAGGCGACCACCTTCCACGACGACCCCGACGTGCTGGCGAAGGTCTCCCGTGGTCTCGGCGAGGCCATGGTCGGCATCAACGTCGACGAGATCCCGCAGCCGCACCGCCTGGCCGAGCGCGGCTGGTGAGTAAGGAAGGGCACCTTTTTAACGCCTGATGCATAGGAAGGGCCCCCTCCTAACAAGCTGACGGCGACGAGAGGAACTGTGACATGAGCGGCGTACCCGTGATCGGTGTGCTCGCCCTCCAGGGTGACGTGCGCGAGCACGTCGCCGCGCTCGTGGCGGCCGGCGCGGACGCACGTCCGGTGCGCCGGGCGAGCGAGCTGGACGAGGTGGACGCGCTGGTGATCCCCGGAGGGGAGTCCACCACGATCAGCAAGCTCGCCGACATCTTCGAGCTGCGCGAGCCCATCGACAAGCGCATCGCGGACGGCATGCCTGTCTACGGCTCCTGCGCGGGGATGATCATGCTTGCCTCCGAGGTCCTCGACGGACGACCCGACCAGCGTGGTTTCGCCGGCATCGACATGACAGTGCGCCGCAACGCCTTCGGCCGGCAGGTCGACTCGTTCGAAGCGCCCGTGGAGATCAGCGGGGTGCCGGGGGAACCGTTCCACGCGGTCTTCATCCGCGCACCCTGGGTGGAGCGGGTCGGCGACGGCGTCCAGGTGCTCGGCACCGTGACCGGGGGGCCGAGCGCCGGCCGGATCGTGGCGGTGCGCCAGGGCAACCTGCTGGCCACCTCGTTCCACCCGGAGTTGACCGGCGACGCGCGGCTGCACGCGTACTTCGTCGACCTGGTCCGCGCCGCCCGCTGACCGCTCGCGTGCCACGCGGGGCAGGGCTCCCCGCCGAGGGCCCGTCGTGCCTGCTCGCGCGGCACGGGGTGGACCGACGCCGTGCCGCGCGTGACAGCCACCAGCCCGACGCCGGTAGGATTGCCGAGATTCGGCGGGGCCAGCTGCCCGTCACGGCTTTCCCGCAGGGCTGACCGGCACCACCGCGTGCGCCGGCGGGGCCGGGGCGTGCGCGGTCGGTCGATGCAGACGGCGGGTAGCAACGGAGGTAGCAGATGTCCGGCCACTCAAAGTGGGCGACGACCAAGCACAAGAAGGCCGTCATCGACGCCAAGCGCGGCAAGATGTTCGCCAAGCTGATCAAGAACGTCGAGGTCGCCGCGCGGACCGGCGGCGGTGATCCGTCCGGCAACCCGACGCTCTTCGACGCCATCCAGAAGGCGAAGAAGAACTCGGTCCCGAACGACAACATCGACCGCGCCGTCAAGCGCGGCTCCGGCCTGGAGGCCGGCGGCGCCGACTGGCAGACCATCATGTACGAGGGTTACGGGCCCAGCGGCGTGGCGATGCTCATCGAGTGCCTCACCGACAACCGCAACCGGGCGGCGACCGAGGTGCGCACCGCGCTGACCCGCAACGGCGGTTCGCTCGCCGACGCGGGCTCGGTGTCGTACATGTTCTCCCGCAAGGGCGTCGTGATCGTCCCCAAGGGCGGCACGACCGAGGACGACGTGATGATGGCCGTCCTCGACGCTGGCGCCGAGGAGGTCAACGACCTGGGCGAGGCCTTCGAGATCGTCTCCGAGCCGACCGACCTCATCCCGGTGCGCACCGCGCTCCAGGACGCCGGCATCGAGTACGAGTCGGCCGAGTCGTCGCTGATCCCGAGCGTCAACGTCCCCCTCGACGAGGAGGGCGCCCGCAAGATCTTCAAGCTGATCGACGTCCTGGAGGACTGCGACGACGTGCAGAACGTCTACGCGAACTTCGACGTCTCCGACGAGGTGATGGAGGCCGTCGGCTGACCCTGCGCGACGTCCGCTGAGGAGGCGTTCCATGGGTGTGGCAAGCGATTCCTCGACGTACGGCGTCCGGCTGCTCGGCACCGGCGTCCTGCACCGTGCCGTCGAGACCGCCGTGCGCCCCCTGCCGACGGACGACGGCCGGGGCGTCGACGTCTTTGTCGCGGACGACCGGTCCGACCAGGTGTCGGCCGCCGCGCGCCGTGCCCGGGCGGCGGGACGGGCGTTCCTGCCGGTGTACCCGACGTTGCGCGGGGTGCGGATCGGCCCGTTCACCGTCGCGGGGCGGTCGGGCTGTCACCACTGTGTCCAGGTGCGGTCCTACCGCGCGCGGGTGGGTGCCGCGCCGCACCGGTCCGCGCTCTGGCAGGGGTTGTACGACGGCACCGTCACCGCGCCCGCCCCGACCTTCGGGACGCCTCTGCGGACCGTCATCGCGGCGCTCGTCGCCGACGAACTGGATCGTGTCGCCCAGGGGGCCGCCGTACGGTGCGACCAGGCGGTGCTGGAGGTCGACACGGCGACGCTGGCGATCTCCCGGCACCGGCTCATCGCCGAGCCGGGATGTGCCCTGTGCGGGGACCTGCCCGACGACGACCCCTCGGCGGGCGATCTGCGGCTGGTGTCCCGGCCGAAGCGGGCGCCGGACGACTACCGGTCACGCAGCCTGCACCAGGAGTACGAGAGCCTGACAGCGGCGACTGTCGACGCGAGGATCGGGCTGTTCTCGTCGGTGACAGTGCACCACAAGGACTCGATGATCGTGGCGGAGGCGGTCGGCGGCCCGGTCTGCTGCGACGAGCTGTCCGGTTTCGGGAGGGCGTTCACGTACCCGGTAAGCGTGTCGGTGGCCATCGCCGAGGCGCTGGAGCGGTTGGGCGGGGACACGCCGCGAGCGCGCCGCACCTCGGTACGGGGCTCGTTCGCCGAGTTGGGAGCCGACCGGGCGATCGATCCGGCCACGCTCGGCGTGCCGCGTACGCCGCCGGACGACCGTTCGGTGCCGTACCGGCCCGACCAGCCGCTGACCTGGGTGTACGCCTACTCGTTCCGACGCGCGGCACCGGTCCTGGTGCCGGAGACCCTCGCCTACTACGGCTCGCACAGCACGGGCTTCGGCCCGGAGAACTCCAACGGTTGCGCCCTGGGCGCCAACCTGGAGGAGGCGATCCTGCACGGGCTCTTCGAGGTCGCCGAGCGCGATGCCTTCTTGGCGACCTGGTACGCGCGCCTGCCGGCCCCGCGCATCGACCCGATGAGTTCGGCCAGCCCGAGGACCCGCCTGCTGGTCCGCTGGTTGGAGCGGACCAGCGGCTGCGAGCTGCACGCCTTCGACATCACCATGCCGGAGGGACTGCCGGCGGTGTGGTTGATGCTCGTGGACGACGATGCGCGCCCGGGGCTGCCCCGCGTGCGTTGCGGTGCGGGTGCCCACCTCGACCCGGAGCGCGCCCTGTGGTCGGCGCTTGTCGAGATCGCCAGCTTCGCCGACGCCACCCGCGCCATGGTGGCCGCCGACACCACAGCTCCGGACCTGGTTGCCGACTCGGATCTGGTCCGCACGATGGAGGACCACCTGTTCGCCGCCGCCAGCCCGGACAGTTGGCCCCGGTTCGGGTTCCTCTACGAACGCCGGGAGGTCCTGTCGATGGCGGCGGCGTTCCCGCCGGAGGGGCGCTACCAGCCCGCCGACGACCTGCTCGCCGATCTCCGGCACGTGGTGGGGCGTTACCTGGATGCGGGGTTCGACGTGGTGGCGGTCGACCAGACCGGCCGGGAGCAGGAAGCCGTCGGCCTGACCAGCGTCAAGGTGCTGGTTCCCGGTCTGCTGCCGATGTCGTTCGGGCACCGCAACCGGCGTGTCGACCTGCCCCGACTAAGGGAGCTTCCCGTCCGGTTGGGCCACCGGTCCCGGCCGTTGACGCCGGCGGAGGTGAATCCGTACCCCCATCCGTTCCCCTAACCGGTGGCCCCGTACCGGCGGAGGCCGGGTGGCCCCCGCCGGAGCTGGGCCACCCGGCGTGCCCGCTCACAGGAACGGGTGCGGCCCGCTCACAGGAACGGGTGCGGATACGGGTTGAGTTCGTCGAGGCGCAGGGGCTCGTCACGGTCACCGAGGCGTACCGGAAGGTTCAGCAGCCGGTCGCTGTCGCCCAGCCGGCGGCCGTGGCGGCCGAACGCCATCGGGATGGTGCCCGGGATGACGACCTTGACGGCGTGCAGGCCCACAGCGCGGTGCTCGGTCGCGGTCTGGTCCACCACGATGACGTCGGTGCCGTCGTCCAGGTAGCGCCCGACGACGTGCCGCAGGTCGTCGAGCTGGTCGGTGGAGGCGCGATGGCGTCGTGCCGGCGGAAAGGCCTGCTCCATGGTGGCCGGCTCGCCGTCATGGTCGAGGAACCCGAACCGGTGCCAGCCCCGTGGCGCGGCGGCGGCGAACGCGTGGTCGTCGATCTTAAGGATCTCCTCGGGGTGGTCGACCAGGTGGTCCGCGCGCCGGGCGTCGAACTGGAGCCGTACCCGCTCCGCCTCGCCCGCCAACTCCACAAGGGCCGAGCGCAGGGCGCGTTCCGGATCGAGGTGGGCGCCGGAGGTGCAGAACACCTTCGGCTCGTCCGGCCGGTCGTCCTCGTCGACGAGCATGAGCCAGATCGCGGGTACGCCCTCGGGCATTGTGACGTCGAAGGCGCGTACCCGGCTGCCGGTGGTGCGTTCCAACCAGGCCAGCAGCATCCGGGTGTGCGCGCTGGCGCTGCTGGCGGGGTCGAGGCGGCGAGCGGGCCGCCTGGTGAGCCAGGTGCACAGTGTGGCGTCGCGTTCGGCCACCTCGAAGATGCCGTGCAGGATCGCCTCTTCGAGGGTGCTGCCGATCGCGCAGCCGTTTGAGCATTCCAACCCGCCGAAGGTGGCGTGCGCGCCGAAGTAGGCGACGAACTCGGGCACGAGGACTGGGCCGTCGCGGCGGAAGGAGTAGGCGTGGACCCATTCCATCGGCACGTCCGGCCGGTAGCGCTGACCGGGCGGCGCGTTCGTGGCCAGGCCCAGCGTGTCGGGGTCGACGGCCCGTTCGGACCCCAGGTCGTCGAAGGACGCGCGCACCACTGTGCGTCGGGCCCTGGCCCGCATGCCGCCGAGCCGGTCCAGGGTCTCTGCGATCGACACCGCCACGCTGTCGGGGTAGCTGAGCGTGCGGGCGTAGCCGGTGCAGTCCGTGCAGCACACCGGCCCGCTCAACGCCTCGGTCACCACCATCGGTCCGTGGTGCCGCACCAGCAGCGACGCGATCACACCGGTCTGCGGATCGACCAGGCTACGCGTCAACTCGGCGTGCTCGTCGCCCAGCCGTCGGGCCCGGTAGCTGCCCGGTTCCGCCTTCGGTTGCGACCCCAGCGGCAGCACACCGGCCTGCGGCGAGTCCTCGACCGGGGTGCCGCAGCCCTCGCAGCACGGGTCGGGCAGGAACGCATGCCTGTCGATCGAGGCCGTCGTGGTCGACACGTCCAGCACCGCGCCGGCCGTGCGTGACATCGCGCCCGCGGCCAGCAGCCGTGCCTCGTCGGCGACCAGAGCCTGCACGACGGTACGCACCGGCGACCCCAGCGGCGGACCCGGCTTGCCTTCACGCGCCTTGGCCGTCGCCCGTTCCTGTTCTGACGCGACGGCCTCGTTGCGGGTCTGCCGCGTCGCCACGCACCGCCCGCATCCTCCGACGCCGGGCACCACCAGCGGGCCGACACGTACCCGGTCCCAGCGCACCGTTACTGTCAACCAGGCGCCGTCCGTCGGCGGTTCCGCCCGCCCGGTCCCGTCCTCGACCGGTACGTCCAGCGCCGATCGCAGCGATTCGGCAAGCGTCGGGCTGTCGGCCACCCAGACCCCGGCGAGCACCGGCGGGGCTGCCTGGCTCATGCCGACACCGCCGAGGCGACAGCCACGAAGGGCAACGCGGCCCGGACCGCCGGCCCACCGTCGAGGCGTCGGACGACGATCCGCAGCCCGTCCGCTGCTGCCTCGTCGAGCAGCCGTGTCAAGCATCCGTCCCAGTCGACCGCCGCGCCCGGCTCGACGCCCACGTCACATCCGGGTGGGCAGGGCTGGCCAGCCAGTTGGGCGAGCGCGGCCTGCGCGGCGGCCGTCAGCGCGCTGTGCGCGTCGACCGAGCAGGACCTCGCCAGCCAGGTGCCGCCGCCGCCGACGAAGACCGTCGGCGGTTCCGCGTCGGCGCGCCACGCGTACAGCGGGGTACCCAGGATGGCGGCGTTCTCGGCCAGCGGCCGGGCGGCCGCCGGCCAGACCGACGGGGCCAGCCATCCATCGCCGGTGTCCGCTCCGGCCTGCGGGGCGGGCGGCGCGACGACGCGCGCGAGCGTGTGGTGCAGGCGCAGGATCGCCCGCACCTGCGCCTCGGGCCAGGTGAGGCCGCCGGCCACGGCCACCCGGACGGCGGCGTCGGCGCGGGCGTCGGCGTCCGGGTCCACCGCGGCGGCGATCGTCTCCAGAGCGACGGTCGCGGCGCGTCGCAGCGCCTCGGACCGGGTGTTGCCCACGGTGGTCACGACCTGTGGCTCCTTGCCGGCCGCCAGCGGGTCGGTGATGCTCGCGTCGACAGTGTTCAGCGGCAGTTGGGCGTGGTCGCCCGTGTCGAGCCGCAGGATCGGTCCCAAGCGTTCGTCGACCAACCCGGCGACCGCCGCCGAGAAACCTTCGGGGTCGGTGCTCGTACCGTCGGTCGGCGTGGCTGACGCCGCCGTGCCGCACATCGGGCACCGGGCGTGGGGGGTCACTGCGTGTTCGCTGGTCAGGGTGGTGTCCAGCGCCACCCGGGTGACAAGTGAAGTGTCGTCCTGCGCCCCAAGGGCGTGCCGGAAGTAGGCGAAGGACAGCTTGGCGCCGAGCAGGGAGGCCAGCGGGGCGGAGAGGTACGGCTCGACGCGTACCGGGTCGTCGGCTTCCAACACGGCCCGCAGGCGACTGCCCTCCACGGCCGCGGAGCGCAGATTCCACCACAGACACTCGGCGCAGGCGTCGACACCCGTCGGCCCGAGCCAGGCATCCCCGGTCAGCGGCAGCGAGTGCAGCACAGGCACGGCGGCGGCGCGGCCGGCGCGGGCCAGCGCGCGGGCCCGCGAGGGCATGCAGCGGTCGCTGGCGTGCAGTACGGCGTCGTACCCGTCGACGAGCGCGCGGACCCCGGCGGCGTCGTCCCACCGCTGCGGCTCGTCCACCACTGTGAGGTCCAGGAGCGGGTCGTCGGCCCGGCACCGCTGGAGCACCCGCTGGTACGTGTCGGGGTCCTCGCCTGCCACCTCGGCGGTCCGCAGCAGCGCCGGGGCTCGCAGGCCCAGCTTGTACAGGGACTGCATCAGCGCCGCCATCGTCGCCCCGGCGCCGACGAGCAGCACCCGGCTGGTGCGGAACGCCTCGAACCGACTCACCGGCGCGTTGCCGACGTGCTCGGCGAACGCGATCTCGTCGCGGTACCGGGACAACTCCTCGGCGGACAACGTGTGGGGCGGGTCGGTGTCGACGTCGCGGGCCAGCTTGCGGTGCAGCAGTTGCGTGACCAGGTCGGTGACAGCGCGGCGGTGCGCCTCGGGCAGACCCTCGGTCAGCTCGTCAATGGTCCGTTCGCCTGTGAGGTGCGCGGCGAGCCGGTCCACAAGCGCGTACGCCGAACGGCCGGTGATGTGTGCGGCGCCGGTCGCCGTCTCCAGGTAGACGCCGTCGTCGACCTCGACGTAGGTGCAGTCGTCACGCAGTTTCGGTCTCATCGGTTCGCCTCTCCCACGTTTGCCGAGGGCATCCACCTCGGACGTAGATATCCCATCCGGACCAGCACGTTTCTGGCCGGGTCGTCGAACGCCTGCCGTCCGTGCAGGTACCGGGTGTTGTCCACCACGACGGTGTCGCCGGCCTGCCACGGCACGGCCACCGTCAGCCGCCTGGCGACCTGTCGGACCTCGTCGAGCAGGTCGGGTGGGATCGGGCCGCCCTGGGCCAGTCGCACCCGCAGTTGCCCCTCGACGTAGTCGTCGGCGTCGGGGGCGGTGATGAGCAACGAGTTGCAGAACGTGGGTACGCCCCCGAACAGCGTCGGCGGCGTGCACGGGGTGCCGAACGCGATCGTCAGGACGTCGCCGTCGAATCCGGCGTCGATCGTCTGCCAGGGCAGCAGATGCGCGGCCCAACCGCGCACGTACCGGATCGCCGCCGCCCGGTCGGTCGTGCCGGTCAGCGCCGGCCAGTGCTCGGGGCCCAGCGGCGTCTCCCACACGATGTCCAGCCCCGTCAGGGTGGCCCGGGTCGCGGGCTCCAAGGTGTCCAGCAGCGCCACCCCGTCGCAGAGGGTGGTCGCGCCACCGACCGCCGCGGGTCGTACACAGTGGAAGGTCAGCAGGTCGGGCGCGCCCGGCAGGTAGGAGGCCTCCCGGTGCAGCGGAATGCCCTCGGTGCCGCAGGTCACGGTGGTGGTGGTGGGGTCGTCGGGGACCAGGTCCCGCTCATTGCTGATCCGGTTCTCGTGCCGCAGCGGCTCCATCACCGCGTCACCGAGGGCCTGGAACGCCTCGCGGGGTGCGGGCACCCCCCGGATCAGGGCCGCTCCGTCCGCGATGACCGTGGCCAACACCGCCTCGGGCGCGGCATCCGCGACGATCGGGATCGGGCTAGTGTCCATGCCGTCGCTCCTGCCAACTGGCTGCGGCTACCGGGTCGACCGCCGGGACCGACAACAGGCCCGGGCACGGGCCTGCGGTGCCGAGGTGGACCTGCACCATCGTGGTGTGCCCCGGCGGCAGGGTGAGAAGCGTGCGTACCGCTGTCGGCACGAAGCTGAGGGCGGGGCGGGTGGCGGCGCCGACGGCGGCGCCGCTCAGGCAGATCCGCTGCACGACCGCCCCGGTGAGGATGAGAAGCAGGCGGTACGACAAGGGATCCAACCGCTCGGGAGGGCAGCCGGCGACGGCGTAGATCGTCGCGCCGGCGTTGAGCAGCCGGCCCGAGAGGCTGTCCGTGGCCTGCGTCATCTGCCCTCCCGTCGCCGCGCTGTTCGTGGCGGTCAGGGTGTGGCTTGCGGGGTCGTAGCGGTACGCGCCGGGGGCGATGCCCTGCACGGAGCTGACGGCGCACCACAACAGGGGGCGCAGGTCGGGGTGGACCGGGTCCGTCGCGAGTTCGCGTCCGGCGTGGGCGAGCACGTCGGACAGTTGCGCCAGGGTCAGCCCCGGCCGCATGCCTCCGGAGGACCGGCGTCGCGGCAGCGCCGCCCGTAGGTCGAGCGCCGACGGCGCGGGCAGTCGTACCGGCTCGTCGGCCGTGGTGCCGACCGCTGCCGGTGCCGCCGCTGGCCGGTCCGTCGTGCTCGCGCCTCCGGCCCGGCAGGCGTCGTGCAACGCGAGCGCGCTGGTATGGACTGTGGCCAGCACCTCCCGGTCGACGTCCAGCCCGTGTTCGGTAAGCCCTGGTTCGATCGCGCCCAGCGGCGCCGCGGACGGCGCGGCCGGCCCGCCGCACTCCACTACCGCGTAGACGCTCTCGACGGTGCTGTCGAGGGCGAGCAGGTCGTCGAGCCTGGCGCTGTCGAACGAGAGGTGCACCCGGCCGGACGGAAAGACGGTGAGCGCCTGGGCGGCCAGCACCCCGATGTCGGTGGCGGTGATCTGGTAGCTGAAGGTGGTGTATTTGTGGGTGTTCTTCCACGGCCGGCAGGTCAGCAGCAGGGCGTTCGGCTGCCGCACCGGGTGTCGCAGCGCCTCGGCCAGGTGCGGTGCCGGGTCGCCCGTGCGCAGCAACTCCAGGCAGTGGTGCACCTGGTCGTAGTGGTACAGCCCGGCAGCCAGACCCAGCGACCCGTTCCAGGACAGGTAGATCTCGCCGGGATAGAACGCGCCGCCGGACGGCGCGCTGCGGCGCAGGGCATTACTGCCCCCGCCGTAACGGCCGGTGTCGGCGATGTGCGCCGGGTATCCGGTGATGACGGAGACGGCCGCCGGTGACAGGTGGTCGACGCGGGTCGGCGCGAAGGCCAGCAGGGCCGCGTTGAGCCAGTCGAGGTCGCCCTCGCCGTCCCCGGGTGCTCCGGGGCCGGGCCAGTGCAACGGCACCCGACGCGCGCCGGCGTACTGTTTGGTCGGTGGCGGGTCACCCGGTGAGCGGATCATCGTGCGACCGATCACCGCCTCCTGGTACGCCCCGACGAGCGATCCCTCGTGAGCGTCGACGGTGGTGCTGACGTTGGACATGTCAGTTCCCTGCGCTTTCGTAGCGGCGAAGTCCCAGGCGGAAGTAGGCCCAGGCGGCGGCCAGAGAGCCGGCGGCGACAAGCGGCGTGAACGCGCCGATCGTCGCCGAGACGCCCTTGCCCAGCAGGCTCGCGGCCGGGAAATATCCCACGAACGCGAGCGGCACCATCGTCACCACGGTGCGGACACCCACGCCGTACACGGTGATCGGGTAGCGGGCCAGGTCGCCGAGGGTGTGGACGGTGGCGGCCAGCGAGCTGGACGGGCTGAGCAGCCAGAAGGCGGTGCTGTTTGTGGCCAGGTTGATCGCGATCTTCACGAGGATGCCGCTCACCAGCAGGATCAGCGCCCAGGCGACGACCGCCGGACCCCAGTCGACGTCGATGCGGGGCACCGCCAACCCGAGCAGGACCAGCCCGAGCCCCGTCGTGCCGAGGCCGTTCGGGCCGACGGTGGAGCCGGTGACCTGGAGCACCACTGGGTACGGGCGCACCAGCAGGTAGTCGAGCACACCGAGGTTCACGAACGCGGCGAGGTGCCACGTGCCCTCGAACAGGAGCGAGCCGATGCCCTCGGCGAGCACCACCATTGCGTACACGCACATCACCTCCCAGCGCAGCCAGCCACCAAGCGCCGGCACCTGGGCGAAGACGGCCAGGAGGAAGACCACGCCGGCCAGTTGGGTGAGCACTGTCGCGGCGATGAGGATCAGCGCGTCGGTGCGGTACTCCAACACGGCGCGCACGTAGACGCCGAGCATGCGCAGGTAGATCCGGGCGACGGTGGCCAGTTCACGCATGTCAGCCTCCGTGCACCACGAGCCGACCCACCGCGAGCCGCCACACGAGGCGGGCGATGAGCCACAGCGCGACCGTCCAGACGATCTGCCAGAGGACGAGCCGTACGCCCTCGGTGCCGCTCACCCTGCCGAGGAACAGCAGGGCGGGGGTGGAGACGATCCCGGCGAACGGTGAGACCTCGGCCAGCCACCGCAGCGCGCCCGGGTAGAGCGCGATCGGCACCATCGCACCGGACAGGATGTTCGTCACGGCGACCCGCGCCATGCTCACCCCCTGGTGGTTCTCTGTCCAGAAGCAGGCCAATCCGGTGAGGTAGACGAGCCCGAACTTGAGCGGGACGACGATGAGCAGGCTCGCCAGGAACAGCACCGCCTGGGCCCCCGAGGGCACCGGCACTCCGCCGAACGCGATCACCAGCACCGAGCCCATGGCGATGACGGTGATGACCTCGGCCACCAGGTATCCGAGCACCTCCCAGAACCGGGCGAGCTGGTAGTCCACCGGCTTGACCAGGTCCAGCGCCACGTGGCCGCTGAGCACCCGGTCGGCCAACAGCGCGTCGCTGAAGCTGGACAGGATCGTGGTGGTCGCGAACGAGACGAGCAGGTAGGCCTTGATCTGCTCCCAACCGAAGCCACCGACGTCACCCGTGCCGCCGGAGAGCACCACCCGCCACACGGCGAGCACGGCAACGGTCTGCACCGCCACGCCGAGCAGTTGCAGCAGGAAGTTGCCCCGGTACACAAGAACTGTCGACCAGGCCACGCGGGCCAGTGCGCGGTACGCCTTCATGACGCCGACGCCACCTGACCGGACGTCATCTCACCGGCGTACAGCCTGCGCACGATGTCCTCGATGGACGGCTCGTCGATGTGGACGTCTGTCACCGTGGCGTGGCGGCCCACAGCGGACAGAACGTCCCCGGCGCTGTAGTCGAACCGGTCGAAGCGCACCGACACTCTCCGGTGGTCCTCGCCCACGTCCGACCACGTGCCGGGCAGGGCGGCGGACATGTCCAGGTCCGGGCAGTCGGTGGCCAGCAGGAGGTGCATCGTCCGGTCCCGCGCCAACTCGTTCTTGATCGCGGTGAGTGAGTTGTCGTGGATGATCCGCCCGCCGTCGACGATGACGATGCGGTCGCAGACCTCCTCGATGTCGGCGAGGTCGTGTGTGGTGAGCATCAGGGTGGTGCCGTTGCGGGTCAGTTCGCGCAGGAAGCCGCGTACCGCGTCGCGGGCCGTGATGTCCAGGCCGATGGTCGGCTCGTCGAGGTACACGACCTGCGGGCTGTGCAGCAGGACGGCGGCCAGGTCGGCCCGCATCCGCTGGCCCAGCGACAGCTTGCGGGCCACCACGGGAAGCAGATCGGCAAGGCCGAGTACGGGTTCCAACTCGGCTAGCCGCGCCTCGAAGCGGCGCTGCGGAATTCGGTAGAGATCCCGCAGCAGGCCCAGCGAGTCCCGGACGGGCAGATCCCACCACAGTTGGCTGCGCTGGCCGAAGAGCACACCGATGTTGTGGGCGTTGGCGCGGCGGTCGACGTGAGGGACGAGCCCGCACACCCGGACCTGACCGGCGGTGGGCTGGATGATCCCGGTGAGGAGCTTGACGGTTGTGGACTTGCCCGCTCCGTTCGGCCCCACGTAGGCGACCGCCTCACCGGCCTGGATGTCCAGGTCGATGCCGTCCACAGCCGTGTGCTCGTGATAGCGCGGCCGGATCAGGTGCCGGACCGAACCGCCGAACCCGGGCGGCTTGTTGGCGATCCGGAACACCTTGCGGAGACCGCGCGCTTCGATGACCGTCACCTGGGCGCGTCCGCCGTCGGCGGTGCGGGCTCGACATCGGTCGAGGTGGTACCGGGAACGCTGTCGTCGGCGCTGTGGTGGCGCAGGTGCAGAGCCCACGGGCCGTTCGGCTGCTCGGTGCGCAGCACGGTGACGGTGAAGCTGTGACGCAGGGCGCGTGCCAGATACCGCACCTCCTCCGGGCCGGGTGGCGGCCCGGCCGACAGCTCCGTGTCGGTGCCGACGAGGTAGATCTCCGCGCCGAGGCGGGCCGACGTCGTCAGGAAGGTGCACAGCTCCTGCCAGTACAGGTAACGCCAGAAGTCGACGCTGACGACGGCGTCGAGGCTGCCCGGCTCGATGGGCGGCTCGATACCGACCAGGTGGTAGTTCCGCCCTCCGGCGGGGACGCCGTAGTCGAATGTGAGCGCGTCGTCACCGAGGTCCACCTCGCCGGTGCCGGTGCCGATCCACAACGTCCGTACGCCGGACAACCGGTCGCCCAGCCATCGCCACGCTGGGGCGATCCGGCATGCCTGCCGGCTCAGACAGTCGGCGATCGAGTCCCGGTATCGGGCGAGGATCTCCGCCGAGTGGATCGGGTCGACCAGACCGACGAACTCCCAGTCGATGTTGCGGTACTTCGCCAGGATCACCTCGCGGTTGCCGGTGTACTCCTGGATGTTCTGGTACATGTTCCGGTAGTGCGGCAGGTGGTAGACAAGCGCCTCGGCGTCGTACCGAAAGGCGCGCTTCTGTGGGCCGAGTTCGCGGTCGACCCGGTAGAAGAACTCCAGGTCCTCCCAACCCCACCGGGCGCCGAAGCTCTCGTCGAACCCGCCGACGGCGGTCACGGTCTCCCGGGCTACCGACACGTTGTGCCCGTACGCGAACATCCACATGGCGCCGAGCCATTCGTCGCCGATCGGCATGCCGTTGGTGAAGCGCAGGTCGCCCCCGTCGTCGGCGCGCAGCTCGGCGCTCGGCGTCATGGGGCCGCCACCGAGCACCGCGTCGAGGTGACGGCGGCCCAGTTCGTTGCGCCGTCCGATCAGCACGCGGGAGGTGGTGGACGCGGCGTGGAAGGCGACGTGCCGTTCGAGGAGCCCGGAGCAGGCGTACGAGTCGCTGTCGAGGAAGAGGATGGTGTCGGCGGTGGCGTGCCGGATTCCCTCGTTGCGCGCCCCGGACCGCCC
The DNA here is from genome assembly GCF_001279555.1 of Micromonospora sp. NRRL B-16802. NCBI lineage: Bacteria > Bacillati > Actinomycetota > Actinomycetes > Micromonosporales > Micromonosporaceae > Micromonospora > Micromonospora sp. NRRL B-16802. The sequence continues at coordinate 21,252 of NZ_LGEB01000070.1, forward strand.
GCGTCGGTCAGGGAGGTCGATGATGCGCAGGTTGAGGCCCTTGCCGTGGTCCGCCACCCCGGCGTAGTCCTCGGCGCCCACCGGGCCACCGTCGCGTACCACTATCACTTCGAAGCGCTCCGCTGGCAGCGTCTGCCGCGTGAGGGACCGCAGCGTCAACTCCAGACTCGGGGCGTCTCGGAACGTCGGTATGACCACGCTGAGCGATGGTGCGGGCGCACCCGCCCTCCGCTGCGGCACCGTGTCCGGCATGTGCGATTCCCTCCGGGGCGATGGCGGCGTGTCCGACGCCGGACGGTGCCAGCGCCGGACCCGGCCGTTGGCAGGCGTACGCCTACCTGGCTTCTAGTGCGTCAGTGGCCGAGGCTGTAGGTGCCACCGCCGAGCGGCTTGCTGAACCCGGTGGTCCCGCCGCTGCTGCAGCAGGTCCGCCCGCTGGTCGGCCCGTCGGTCACCGAGATCGAGCTGACCGAGGCGATCGACTCGATCCCCGCCAGCGGCTCGTTGCCGTACTCGATGTCGTCGAGTTCCAGCCCGGACAGGTCGAGCCCGTTCGTAGACGCCATGAGACCTCCTTGGAAAGAGCCATCCCTTCTGGGATGGGCGAGGAGATCGTAATCACGCCCGTGACTGAATACATGCGACAGTCAATCCATCTTGCTGAAATCTTGAGAGTCGATGAATGTGGCTCCGAATGCGGTGTCCCATATAAGGGGTACAGCGCTCTGCATAAGGGGTTCGGTGTCCTGTAGAACGGGCACGCTGTCCGACATGGACAGACCGCGGGTAGCGGCGCGACCGCTGACGGCGACGCAGGTGTCGTGCGCACGAGGAATGGCCACCCACGCAATGGTGGCGGGCCGGGAAGCTGCCGGTGTCAGCCCGTCAGTAACGCCTTACGCAGCTGCTGGAGGGCATAGTGCGCGCGTGATTTGACGGTGCCGGGCGGAACGCCGAGGCGAGCCGCGGCTTCGTCGACGGTGCGCCCTTTCACGTACAACTCCAGGACCACCGACTTGTGGGCGTCGCTGAGCCGGCCAATGGCGTGCCGCATCGTGAGCGTGGCGACCACCGCCTCGGATGCCTCGTTTCCGAAGCCCGCTGGATCGACGTCGAGAAGGCTCACCTCCGCCGGCCGCGCCCGCCTTCTGCGGTACGCGTCGATCGCCAGTCGGCGGGCCACCTTGAACAGCCAGCGTCGCTGCGGCTCGGGCTCGGTGGGCACCGCGTCGAGGTTTCGCCAGGCACGCAGCATGGTCTCCTGCACCAGGTCCTCTGCGGTGTGGGAGACGCTATCGGATACCAGACCTCGCAGGAAATGAAGCAACGCATCCCCGTTGTTGCGGTGAATGTCCCGCATCTGGGCTTCGGCCTGGCAGTCCGGGCGTTCATCGGTATCGGTATCGGTAGCGGTACCGGACCGAAAGGGGTAAGGCTCGATGAGGCTGGTAGCGGTGGTCATGGTTTCCCTGGCCTAGTCTTCTGTGCCGAGAGGGCGTCGCGCAGTCCGGCCCGCGATGACACGCCAAGCTTGGGAAAGATCCGGTAGAGATGGGCGCCCACAGTGCGGTGCGAGAGGTAAAGGCGCTCGGCGATCTGCTTGTTGCTCAGCCCACTGGCGGCAAGCTGGGCGATCTCAAGCTCCTGGGCGGTCAGCGCGGCCGGTGGTTGATCGGCGATGACGGGGCGATATCCGGTGGCGCGTAGTTCGACGATGGTGCGGGCCAGCCAGGGCTCGGCTCCCATGGCCGCGAACCCGGTGCGGGCCAGGAGCAGATGGGCGCGCGTAGCGGAGAACTCTTTGCGCCGGCGCAGTCGCTCGGCGAAGGCGAGCCTGATCCGGCACGCCTCGAAGAGCCACCGTTCGGAGGCGGGGTCCTGGAGGGTCCGCTCGAGTTGGGCGTCCGCTTCGTCGTTGTCCAGTACCAGTGCGTCGACACCGTGCTGGATCAGCGTCATGCGGGGGGAGAGCGCGGCAATCCGGGCGGCCCGCATGGCGTCGGCGTGTGCCCGGGCCTCGGCCGTACGCCCGGTACGCACCGCCGACTCGACCAGGTCGAACATCACCCAGGTGGAGATCGGCACATACGGTGCGAGGACGCCGGGGCGACTCACCGCCGCCGCGTGCAGGTACGCGGACTCGAAGTCCCCGTCGGCAGCGGCGGCGAGTGCCCGGGGGTGGTGGGCGATGGCAGCTGCCCCCGCGACGCCGCGCGGCAGAGCCCAGTGGGTGATCTCGTCGGCCAGTCTGAATGCCTCTTCGGTTCGGCCGCGGCCGGCCGCGATGATGGCCTGGTTGTAGAGGAAATACCAGGTCAGGAAGGGGAGGCCGCTGCTGGTGCACACCTTCTGGGCTTCCTGGGCCAGGATCTCGGCCTCGTCCCACCGGCCGGTGAGATAGTCGTCCAGGCACAGGTGCATCAGTGCGCCCAGTTGCCGTCGCGGCGCGCCTCCATCGCGCCCCTGGCGGACCAGCCGCCACGAGTACTCGCGATTGTCGCCGAGGCGGTCGAGGTAGACCGAAGCGGTGCCGATCCGCATGACCCGGGTCAGGTCCTCCTCGTCGGCCAGTGTGGACAGCAGCGCCTCCAACTCGGGCAAGGCGGCAGCGCCGGTGCGTACCGGATCGGGAAAGGTCCTGCTCATCACCGAGAGGATGTCGGTGGGCCCGGGAGTGAGGCGGGCCATCGCCCTGTGGAAGACGGCCCAGTGCTCGGAGGTGCCCGCATACCAGGAGAGCAGGACCAGCGTGTGCATGGCCTCGTCGAGGGCCGGGTCGTCGGCCCGCCAGCCGTGGTCGCCCATCTCGATCGCGCCGGCGAGCAGCCGATGGGCGGTGTGCACGTCGCCGTCACCGTTGATCATCAACAGTGCCGCCGCGTTGGCCGCGTGCAGCGACCCTGTCGGGTCCAGTCTCGTCAACCGCGCGTCGGTCAGCAGGGTGCTCGCGTCGCTGGTGCCGCCGGCCTCGGCGCCGATGTACGCCGCCTCGGCCAGCCGCCGCGCACGGTCCTCGGCGGAGGCGCTCAGCTCGGCGGCGCGCACCAGCGCAGCGACCGCGGCCAGCGCGTCACCCCGTTGTATGACGTGGCGGGCGGCCTCCTCGAGGTGCGCCGCGACCGCCTCGTCCGGGCCTGCGGTAGCCGCCGACAGGTGCCAGGCGCGGCGTTCCGGGTCTGCGGGCAGCGCGGCGGCGATGGCGAGGTGGACGCCACGGCGTTCCTCGTGGGTGGACATCGCGACGATCGCCGACTGGATCAGCGGGTGGCGGAAGGCGAGGCGACGTGTGGTGTCGTCGACCCGCACCAGTTGGGCTCGCTCGGCGGGCGCCAGGTCGTCGAGGCTTGTCATACCGCGCAGGACCCGCACGTCGCCGCTGCCCTCGAACGTGGCGAGCAACAGCAGCAGCCGTGTCGCCTCCGGCAGGTCGGCGACCCGCGCGTCGAACACCGCCTGGAGGTGTTCGCTCAGGGGCACCAGGCCGGACTGCTCCGAGCACCGCCCGTCGGAGTCGGTAAGCGTGGCCGGAAGCTCGACAAGGGCGAGCGGGTTGCCCTGGGCGAGATCGAGCAGGCGTTGCCGGGCCGGAGGGGTCAGGTGGGGGGAGCGGGCTTGCAGGAGTTGGGCGCCAGCGTCCCGGGTGAGCGGTCCGACAGTCACCTCGGTCAGCCCGCGCCGGTCGAGAAAGCCCTCCGTGCCCGTCCGGGAGGCCGCCACGACGCCCACCGGTGAACCCGGCACACGCCGCGCGATGAAACCGAGGACCACAGCGCTGGGCCGGTCGACCCATTGCAGGTCGTCGATCATCAGCAGGACGGGCGCCTTCTTGGCGACGGTGTTCACCAGCGACAGCGCGGCATTGCAGATCATCAGCGCGCCAGGTGTCGCGCCCGGCCCGAACCCGAGCGCGACGGTGAGCGCGTCGCGCAGGGCAGGTGGCAGGCGCTGAATGTCGGCGTGCAGAGGCAGTAACAGTTGGTTGAGCAACGAGTAGCTGACGTCCGCCTCGAACTCCGAGCCGGACGCGCGCAGCACCCGCATCCCGGCGTCATCGGCCAGGTCGACCGTGGCGGCTAGCAGCGCCGACTTTCCGATGCCCGGATCGCCGCAGACCAGTCGAACGTCGCCACTGTGTCGCACCGATTGCAGGAAGCGGCCGATGCGCGCCAGTTCCACCTCTCGTCCGAAGAGCTGCTCCATAGCCATACCTCGATCGCGTCGGGGCGGGACCGCTGGCGAGAACGTGCGGCTCCCGGGTCTGCCAGGGGGTGCGAGGAGCGACGACTGTGGCTCCGGCGTCGCTGAGCTCGTACGGGCGGTGAAGCGGTCGTGCTGAGTGGCGGAATCGCGGCCGCTCGGCGACGAGAACCGCAGCCGCTCGAGGCGGCGAGGAGCTGGTGTGCGCTGGCTGGGCGCCCTACGCGGGCCTGTCGATGATCGCGTTCGGGGTGGCCTGAAGGATCCGATCGCGCCGTGGCGCTGGGGCCCGACGTCGGGCGGCGCGAGCATCGACATGCAATATATTGCACATCCCAAGTATGTACTTGTCAAGTCAAGCACTGTTCATCAATATGTGACGGGCGTCACGTGGCGTGTTCGGAAGGTCGCCGAGTGATGTCGGCTTCGCCGCACCGGACCGAGGATGTCGGCTTCGCCGCGCCGGACCGAGGGTGGCCACCGTGACGACGAGAAAGAGGCGAGTTCGCCACAGTGAGGCGCCTGAGCGCGCAGGTCCGGCGGGAGGATGTGCTCGCGGTTCGACACGGCGATGCACGAGCTGAAGGAGGCGTTACGGCAGGCGCCGAGCGCAGCGGGCCCGGCGGGCGGTACGCCAAGGAACTCTTCACCGACGCCAGTCGGCGTCATGAGGTCTTCCGGCCAGCGCGCGACCGCGCGGCGGGGGCCGGGTCAAGAATCAACGGCACAGGCTGGCCCGCCCGGTGCCGGGCGGGCCAGCCTGTGCTGGGTCAGCCCACCGTGTCGCGGGAGCGCCACGCCGCCCGGATCGAGGTGCGACCGTTGGTCCGCAGCAGCGATCCCTCGTACACCCGGGCGCCGCCGATCACGAACGCGGCGGCGGCGACCAGCAGCAGGGCCAGGGACACCAGTGGCTCCCAGCCTGCCGCGTCCCCGGTGAACAGCCGCAACGGCATCGCCGTGGGTGACGAGAGCGGCAGGTAGGACAGCACCCGCATGGCTGTCGCGTTGTCGTTCAGGAAGATCACCGCGAAGAACGGCAGCATGACCACGAGCTGCACCGGTGTCGAGACGGCCGCGATGTCCTCCTGGCGGTTCACCAACGCCCCGGCCGCCGCCCACATGGCCGCCACCAGCACGAAGCCGAGCAGGAAGAACGGCACGAACCAGCCGATCGCCGGGGCGAGCAGGGTGAGCAGACCAGCGTTGTCGCCGATCTGCATGCCGACGACGGCCACGAGGGCGATCAGGGCGATCTGCCCGAGGGCCAGGATGGTTCCGGCGATCATCTTGCCGGCCAGCAGCGCCCGTACCGGCACTGCCGCGACCAGGATCTCCACGATCCGGGTCTGCTTCTCCTCGGTGACGCTCTGCGCGATCTGCATGCCGAAGATCTGCGAGGTGAAGAAGAAGACGAACGCGAAGACGAACGGCACCAGGAACGCCACCACCGGGTCGACCGCGTCAGGGTTGAGCAGCTGCACCGGCGGCGCGCTGCTCAGCGCCCGTACCACTTCGTCGGGGATCTCGTCCATGGCGAGCACCTTCGGCCCGGCGACCACCGCGGCGTCCACGTCGCCGTCGCGGACGGCCTGCTCGGCAGCACCGTCGTCGGCCACCACGCGGACGTCGAGACCGGCGTCCCGCAGCGGACCGGCGGCCTGCTGCGTGACGGCGACGCTCTCCGGGCCGCCGGAGAGCAGCGACGGCAGGATGGTGCCCGCCGCCGCGATCAGCAGGAACAGGAGCGTGCCGAACAGGAAGGTACGGTCGCGGAGCTTGACGCGGATCTCGCGCTCGGCGACGAGCCGGGTGGCCTGGGGGACGTTCACTGGGTGACCTCTCGGAAGATCTCGGTGAGCGAAGGGCTGACCGGGCGGAAGGCGCGGACCGGACCGCGGGCCAGGGCCGCGCGCAGCACCGGCTGCTCGTCGGCGCCGGCCGGCAGGTCGAAGACCGCCCGCGCGCCGTCCAACTCGACAAGCGTGACGCCGGGCTGGTCGCGGACCCAGCCGGCGTCCGTCTCCACCACCAGTTCAAAACGGGGCGAGGTGTACGACTCGCGCAGCTGCTCGCGGCTGCCGGCGGCGCGGATCATCCCGTCCCCGATGATCACCAGGTCGTCGCAGAGCCGCTCCACCACGTCAAGTTGGTGGCTGGAGAAGAGCACTGGCACTCCGGCGGCGGCGCGCTCGCGCAGCACCCCCACGACCGTTTCGACGGCAAGCGGGTCGAGGCCGGAGAACGGCTCGTCGAGCACCAGCACCTCTGGGTCGTGCACCAGCGCGGCGGCGATCTGGGCCCGCTGCTGGTTGCCGAGCGACAGCGTCTCCAGCAGGTCGTCGCCCCGCGCGCCGAGCCCGACCCGCTCCAGCAGCGTGTCGGTGGCACGTCGGGCGGCGGGGGCGTCCAGACCGTGCAACCGTCCCAGGTACGTCACCTGCTCCCGCGTGGTCATCTTGGGATAGAGGCCACGCTCCTCAGGCATGTAACCGAAGCGCGCGCGGTCCTGCCGGGTGAGCTGTGTGCCGCCCCAGCTCACCTCACCGGCGTCCGGCGCGAGCACACCCAGGATGATCCGCATGGTGGTGGTCTTGCCGGCGCCGTTGGCGCCGACGAAACCGGTCATCCGGCCGGCGGTCACCTCGAAGGACACGTTTCTCAGTACCTGCCGGTCGCCGAAGCTGCGGTCGACGCCGTCCAGGCGGAGCGTTTTGGTCACGCACCCACGCTAGATCCGGTACGTCGATCCGCAGTCCGCCCGGCGGCGGAACCGGTCGGTCCCCCTTGCGGCGGATACCGGTCACCCGCCGGGCCGGACCACCCCGCTCTCGTACGCGAACACGACCGCCTGCACCCGGTCGCGCAGGCCGAGTTTGGCAAGCACCCGGCTGACGTGCGTCTTCACCGTCGCCTCGCCCAGTTGCATGCTCGCGGCGATCTCCGCGTTGCTCGATCCGGCGGCGAGCAGCACCAGCACCTCCCGTTCGCGCGGCGTGAGCTCGCCCAGCGCGGCCTCGGCGTCCGGCCCGAGGTGGGCGGTGCCCGCCGGATCGCCGGGACGGGCGAACGTCGAGATCACCCGCCGGGTGATCTCGGGGGCGAGCAGGGCGTCGCCCCGGGCGAGCACCCTGATCGCGTCGACCAACTCCTCCGGTGTGCCGTTCTTGAGCAGGAAGCCGCTGGCACCGGCGCGCAGCGCCGCGAAGAGGTAGTCGTCGCGGTCGAACGTGGTGAGGATCAGCACCGCAGGCGCGCCCGGACCGGCGCCGGTGATCTGTCGGGTGGCCTCCAGCCCGTCCATCACTGGCATTTCCACGTCCATGAGCACCACGTCGGGGCGGGTGGCGCGAGCCATGGTGACGGCTCGGCTGCCGTCGGCCGCCTCGCCGACGACCTCGATGTCGTCCTCCACCTCGAGGATGACCCGGAAGCCGGTGCGGACGAGGTGCTGGTCGTCGGCGAGCAGCACCCGGATTCGCTCCTCGGCGCGCGGATTGGTGTCGCCGACGGGTGCCGTGCTCACACCGACCACCCCGTCCCGGCCGTAGCCTCGTCCCGCGCGGCCCCGTCCTGCGCGGCCCCGTCCCGCGCGGCCTCGTCCCGCGCGGCCTCGTCCCGCGCGGCCTCGTCCCGCGCAGCCCCGTCCCGCGCGGCTGCCCTTTCGCGCTGCGTCGGCGTTGCCGCGCCCGTGTCTGCCCGGCTCGCTGTCGGCGTACCGTCGTCGGACGCGGCGTCGGTTCGTGTCGGATTCGGCCGGTTTCCCATGGGCACTGCCGCGGGCAGCGGCAACCGGGCGCGGACCCGCCAGCCGCCGCCCCGGCGGGGGCCAGCCTCCAGGACGCCGTCCTGGGCGGCGACGCGTTCCCGCATGCCGATCAGGCCGAGCCCGTCAGCGGGGAGTTGGCCCCCGCCGCGCCCGTCGTCGCTCACGTCCACCTCGACCTCCCGCGCCAGGTAGCGGATCCGTACGTCCAGCAGTCCGGCGTCGGCGTGTTTCAGCGTGTTGGTCACCGCCTCCTGCACCACCCGGTACGCCGTCTGCGAGACCGACGCGGGCAACGTCACCGGGGCGCCGTACACCCCGGTGGTGGCCGTGAGCCCGGCGGCGCGCGCCCGCTCGACGAGTTCGCCGACCCTTTCGATCGTCGCGGCGGCCGGCGGTGGGGTTTCGGCGGATCCGTCGGGGGCGCGCAGCACGCCGAGCATCCGACGTAGCTCGTCGACGGCGGTGCGGGCGCTCTGCTCGATGGCGGCGAGTGCCGCGCGGGCCTTGTCCCGGTCGCGGTCGAACACCCGCCGGCACGCGGACGCCTGCACCCCCATCACCGAGACGTGGTGCGCGACCACGTCGTGCAGTTCCCGGGCGATGCGTACCCGTTCGCCGAACACCGCCCGCTCGCGGGACTCCGCCTGCGATCGGCGCAGCTCATCGGCCTGGGCGCGCAGCTCGTGCTCGCGTCGAGCGGACACCCAGGCGGTCTCGCCGAAGAAGTACGCGAAACCGAAGTACAGGCCGTTGATCAGGACGCCGGTGACCATCGCGGCGAGCACCGGGGGCACCGGTCCGACGGCGTTGGCGAAGGCGCCGGGTGGGATGTGCTCGATGCTCACCGCGTAGTAGATACCCAGCCAGGCGAACATCGTGACGATCACGCCGATGCGCAGCCTGCGGGCCAGTCGGCGGTTCTGTTCCCAGGCGCCGACGGTGTAGAGCGCGCAGAAGAGCGACCACGAGGAGAGCTGCGTCTCCGGTGCCGAGCGGGCCTGCGCGGCGATGAACGCCACCGAGATGACCAGCAGGGTGGCGGTCGGCAGGCGTCGCCGCCAGATCAGCGGCAGGGTCACCGCGACGGTCCAGAGCAACTGCTCCGGCCCGGACGGCGGTGGGCCCAGCAGGAACGCCCCGGTGCTGCGGGCCAGCGTGAGGCTCACCAGCGCCAGCAGGGTCACGGCCAGCCCGATCCAGAGGTCGATCCGGAGCTGCTCCGGCGTCGGTCCTGGCCGGCGCCACGCGTCCCGCTGTGCCACGTTCATCCGGGAACGATGCCACGCCACCGGTCGTCTCTGCGAACCGGACATGTCGGGGGTGACCTGGTCGGGCCCAGGTGGGATGGTTCAGCCCTCGACGCGGCACGGCCCCGTCGCGGCCGGCGTTCATGCCGGTGCGGCGGCCTGGCGCGGGTTGCGCGCCGGGCCGCCGCACCGGATCAGCTCAGGTCGTCTGGCGGCGGGTCTTGAGGCCGGTGTCGATCAGGTCCCAGACCAGCACCACCGCCGCGCCTATCGCGATGACAGCTCCGAGGGTGTTCCTGTTCTCCGGCTCGGCCAGCCAGCTCAGGCGGTCGGTCAGGGCTGGGTTGAGCAGCCGGTCGGTGAGTACCAACCAGATCAGCGGCACCGTGAACGCGAGATCGAGCACGGCCTTCACTCCGAACAGGGTCCAGCTCCAGCGGCCGATCCGGTACTTGACGATCTCGAACACCATGCCCGCGACGAGCACCGCGATCAGCGCCGGCAGCCAGAACGACCACAGAGCCGGGTCGAGGATCGGGATGTTCTCGCCGTCGGTGCCGTTAACCCAGGACCGGTAGTGCTGGAAGGGCAGGTAGCCGATGGTCAGCGCGGCCATGGCCACCGACGCGATGGTGTCGGCGAGGGAGATGTCCCTGTGCGCGGGGACGTCGGGCAGTTGGTCGACGGTCCAGTCGGGCAGGCTGGTGGCGGGCTGGGCGCGTTCGAGGATGGCGAAGGTCAGGGTGAGCCAGAAGGCGATCTGCACGGCCACCTGCATGGCGGTGACGATGCCGGTGCCGATGGCCCCGAAGCCCTTGCCATCCGCCACGTCGACGATGGCGACGATGGTGCCGACGAGCGCCGGGATGAAGCTGAGCAGGAGCTTGAGCAGCCGCAGCCAGACGAGGTAGTAGGTCGGGCCGATGAGTTGCAGCCGCCGGTCGGCGTACCGGGCGGCCAGCAGGTCCGGGTTGCCCAGCTCGGTGAGCACCGCCCGCTCGGCGGCGGTGGCGTCCTGGCCGCCGCCGGCCCGGTCCTCGATCATGTCCCGGATCGAGGCGCGCAGTTCGGTGGCGATCTCGTCGCGGCGCTGTAGTGGCACCGATCGCAGGGTCGCGGCGAGGTAGCGCTCGGTCAGGGTGTTCATCGGTCGACTCCTTGGATCAGCCCGGTGATGGAGGTCTGTACGGCGGCGAGGTCGTCCAGGAGTCGGTTCAGCATCGACTCGCCCTCGTCGCTGGTCCGGTAGAACTTGCGCGGTCGGCTCTCCTCGGTGTTCCACTCGCTGGTCAGCAGCCCCTGGTCCTCAAGGCGGCGCAGCAGCGGGTAGAGCGTGTTGGCGTCCACCGGGAAGCCGTGGTCGGTGAGCCGTTGCAGCAGTGCGTAGCCGTAGTCCGGCTGGCGCAACGCCACCAGGCTGGCCACCACGACGGTGCCTCGACGCAACTCCTGTAGGTGCGTCCGTAGAACGTCCTCGCTAACCATGCGTCACACCATACTGTGTGGCACACACTGTTGTCTACGCCAATAACGTTGTGCCGCCTCGGCGGCTCTCGTGGGACCTGCCGGTCGGGTGGGGAGGGTGGTCGGACCCGCCTTTGCTCTGCTTCAACCCACGCAACAGATAGGGGCCGTCGGTGTTGCGTCGGTTGAAGCAGAGCAAAGGGCGCGCGGCGACCACCTCGGGCTGAAGGCGCGCCTGCTCAGGGGTCATCCCCGGCGGTCGGCAACGACCGGCGCCGGGGGCCGCGACGGGCCCAGCTCCGGAGGGCGGATCGTTCGAGGGGGCTACTCGAAGCGGGAGGTGTCTCCCGCACCTCGGCGCAGGATCTCCGGCTCAGGGCCGGACAGGTCGACGACAGTCGTCGGCTCCTTGCCGCACTCGCCGGCGTCGAGGACCGCGTCGAGCTGGTGGTCGAGCCGTTCCTTGATCTCCCACCCCTGGGTCATCGGCTCCTCGTCGCCGGGCAGGGCCAGGGTGCTCGACACCAACGGCTCGCCCAACTCGGCCAGCAACGCCTGGGTCACCGTGTGCCGGGGTACGCGGACACCGACGGTCTTCTTGCGCGGATGCAGCATCCGGCGCGGCACCTCGCGGGTGGCCGGCAGGATGAAGGTGTAGCTGCCCGGGGTGGACGCCTTCACCAGGCGGAAGACCGAGTTGTTGATCCGCACGAACTGGCCGAGCTGCGCGAAGTCCCGGCAGACCAGCGTGAAGTGGTGCCGGTCGTCGAGCTGGCGGACCTCGCGGATCCGGTCCAGCCCGTCCCGGTTGCCCAGTTGGGTGCCGAGCGCGTAGCAGGAGTCCGTCGGATAGGCGATCAGGCCGCCGCCGCGGATCAGGTCGGCAACCTGCCGAATCACCCGCGGCTGCGGGTTCTCCGGGTGTACGTCGTAGTACCTCGCCATGCTCCGAGAATAGTCGTGGGGGAGACGCGGACCACCCTCGGCGCGGACGGTGGAGCCGCAGAGATCACCTCGGTAGGGTAGGTGCCGGTCGGCTCCGACCACCTAGATCCACACCGCCGGGGGGCGCCACGCATGGCTGATTCGTTCGCGCATCTGCACGTGCACACCGAGTACTCGATGCTCGACGGAGCGGCCCGGTTGAAGGACCTGTTCGCCGAGGCCAAGCGGCTCGGCATGCCGGCGGTGGCGATCACCGACCACGGCAACATGCACGGCGCGAACGACTTCTACAACCAGGCGATGGCCGCCGGGATCACCCCGATCCTGGGCGTCGAGGCGTACGTGGCGCCGGAGTCGCGCTACCACAAGGCGCGGGTCAAGTGGGGTCGGCCGGAGCAGAAGAGCGACGACATCTCCGGTAACGGCGCCATCACCCACAAGACCATGTGGGCGAAGAACGCGCAGGGTTTGAAGAACCTGTTCACCCTCAACTCGCGCGCGTCCATGGAGGGGCACTACGTCAAGTGGCCCCGGATGGACATGGAGCTGATCGCCGAGCACGCCGAGGGCATCATGGCCACGACCGGCTGCCCGTCGGGGGCGGTGCAGACCCGGCTGCGGCTGGGCCAGTTCGACGAGGCGCTCAAGGTGGCCGCGAGCTACCAGGACATCTTCGGTAAGGACAACTACTTCCTGGAGATCATGGACCACGGCCTCTCCATCGAGCGCCGGGTCCGCGAGGGGCTCACCGAGATCGCCCGCAAGCTGGACATCCCGCCGGTGGTCACCAACGACTCGCACTACACGCACGAGGCGCAGGCCACCGCCCACGACGTGCTGCTCTGCGTGCAGACCGGCAGCAACATCGACGACCCGAACCGGTTCCGGTTCGAAGGTGGCGGCTACTTCATCAAGAGCGCCGACCAGATGCGCGCGGTGGACTCGTCGGAGCTGTGGCAGGAGGGTTGCCGCAACACCCTGCTGGTCGCCGAGAAGGTCGACCCGAAGGGCATGTTCGAGTTCCACAACCTGATGCCGCGCTTCCCGGTCCCCGAGGGCGAGACCGAGGAGTCCTGGTTCCGCAAGGAAACGTTCGCCGGGCTGGCCCGCCGCTACCCGAACGGCATCCCCGAGGGCCACGTCGTCCAGGCGGAGTACGAGCTGGGCGTCATCAACCAGATGGGCTTCCCGTCGTACTTCCTCGTGGTCGCCGACTTCATCCAGTGGGCGAAGAGCCAGGGCATCTCGGTGGGTCCGGGCCGTGGTTCGGCCGCCGGCTCGCTCGTCGCGTACGCGTTGGGCATCACCGACCTGGACCCGATCCAGCATGGCCTGATCTTCGAGCGGTTCCTCAACCCCGAGCGTGTCTCGATGCCGGATGTCGACATCGACTTCGACGAGCGTCGGCGCGGTGAGGTGATCAAGTACGTCACCGACAAGTGGGGTGAGGACAAGGTCGCCCAGATCGCGACCTTCGGCACGATCAAGGCGAAGGCCGCGATCAAGGACTCGGCCCGGGTCCTCGGTTTCCCGTACGCGGTCGGCGACCGGATCACCAAGGCGATGCCGCCAGCTGTGATGGGCAAGGACATCCCACTCACCGGCATCTTCGACCCGAAGCACCCCCGCTATGCCGAGGCCGGCGAGATCCGCGGCCTGTACGACTCGGACCCGGACGTCCGCAAGGTGATCGACACGGCGAAGGGCATCGAGGGGCTGATCCGCCAGACCGGTGTGCACGCCGCTGGCGTCATCATGTCCGCCGAGCCGATCATCGAGCACATCCCGTTGATGCGTCGCGACGCCGACGGGGCGATCATCACGCAGTTCGACTACCCGACCTGCGAGTCGCTCGGGCTGTTGAAGATGGACTTCCTCGGTCTGCGCAACCTGACGATCATCGACGACGCCGTCAAGAACATCGAGCTCAACCACGGTACGAAGCTCGACCTGCTGGGCCTGCCGCTTGACGACAAGGCCGCGTACGACCTGCTGGCCCGTGGTGACACCCTCGGCGTGTTCCAGCTCGACGGCGGGCCGATGCGGTCACTGCTGCGGCTGATGAAGCCTGACAACTTCGAGGACATCTCCGCCGTCCTGGCCCTGTACCGACCGGGCCCGATGGGCGTCGACTCGCACACCAACTACGCGCTGCGCAAGAACGGCCTCCAGGAGATCACCCCGATCCACCCGGAGCTGGAGGAGCCGCTACGGGAGATCCTGGCGCCCACCCATGGCCTGATCGTCTACCAGGAGCAGGTGCAGCGCGCCGCGCAGATCCTCGCCGGCTACACCCTCGGCCAGGCGGACCTGCTGCGCCGGGCCATGGGTAAGAAGAAGAAGGAGATCCTCGACAAGGAGTTCATCCCGTTCCGGGACGGCTGCCGCGAACGCGGCTACTCCGACGAGGCGATCCAGGCGGTGTGGGACGTCCTGGTGCCGTTCGCCGGGTACGCCTTCAACAAGGCGCACTCCGCCGCGTACGGGCTGGTGTCCTACTGGACGGCGTACCTGAAGGCGCACTACCCGGCCGAGTACATGGCCGGGCTGCTCACCTCCGTGGGCGACGACAAGGACAAGATGGCGCTCTATCTGTCCGAGTGTCGCCGGATGCGGATCCAGGTGCTCCCGCCTGACGTGAACACCTCGGCCGGACCGTTCACCCCGGTCGGCAAGGACATCCGGTTCGGCCTGGCGGCGGTGCGCAACGTCGGCGCGAACGTCGTCGCCTCGATCATGCGGTGCCGCCAGGAGAAGGGCGACTACACCGACTTCTACGACTTCCTGTCCAAGGTGGACGCGGTGGTCTGCAACAAGAAGACAATCGAATCGCTGATCAAGGCTGGCGCGTTCGACTCGATGCAGCACCCGCGCAAGGGCCTGCTCGCGGTGCACGCCGACGCCATCGACGCGTACGCCGATGTCAAGCGCAAGGAGGCGGTCGGCCAGTACGACCTCTTCGGTGCCGGCTTCGGTGACGCCGACACGGGCAGCACGACGGTGATGCCGGTGATCGGCGACAGTGAGTGGGATAAACGCGACAAGCTTGCCTTCGAGCGCGAAATGCTCGGCCTGTACGTCTCCGACCACCCGCTGTTCGGCCTGGAGCACATCCTCAACGCGGCGGCCGACACCACGATCGCGTCCCTGGCCGAGGACGGCGCTGTGCCCGACGGGGCGGTGGTCACCCTCGCCGGCATCCTCTCCGGCGTGCAGCGTCGGGTCACCAAGCAGGGCCGCGCCTGGGCCTCGGCGACACTGGAGGATCTGGCCGGTGGGGTGGAGACGCTGTTCTTCCCCAACACCTACGAGGTGGTCGGCCAGTACATCGCCGAGGACGCCATCGTCGTGGTCAAGGGTCGGGTGGACCGCCGCGACGACACTCCACGAATCATGGCGATGGACATGTCCATGCCGGACGTCAGCACCAGCGCCACCAACAAGCCCGTCACCCTCACCATCCCGGTGCACAGGTGCACGCCGCCGCTCGTGGAACGACTCAAGGAAACCCTTGTGCTGCACCCTGGCGACACCGAGGTGCACGTCAAGCTTCTCAACGGCGGTCGGACCACCACCCTGCGGCTGGGGCCGTTCCGGGTGGCGGCGACGACCGCGCTGATGGGTGACCTGAAGAGCGTCCTCGGCCCGGCCAACGTGACCTGACCAGTCTCGTTTCCCCGCACCGGGCTGCGCTCGCCTGCTATTGACTCCGCAGGGCCCCGACTCTTCCCATTGCGCCAGCGCCTCTCCGAGGCCCGTCCGGTGGCGACGAAGAACGGGGTCGAATGCTGCGGCTTGATCGTGTATGCATAGCCGCGACATCGATTCAAGCTGCTTCAACGGGGGAGATGGGCTTGGAGTTTCGAATGCTGGGGCCGGTGGAGGTATCGATCGCCGGCCGAGTCGTACCACTCGGTGGACAGAAGCCGAAGGCGTTGTTCGCCGCGCTGTTGGTCGACAGCGGTAAGAACCTATCGGTAGCACGCCTGATCGAGGCGATCTGGGGGGAGCAGCCGCCGGAAACGGCGCGGGCGGTGGTGCAGACGTACGTGTCCACCCTGCGCCAGACGTTCGCCCGGGTGGGCGCTCCGGCCCTGATCGTCCGGCAACCACCTGGATACCTGTTGCAGACCAATGGCGCCAGGGTAGACCGGGACGCCTTCGAGGCACTGTTCGCAGAGGGCCGGCAGGCACTGGCCGACCACCGGTATCACGAGGCCGTCGATCTGCTGCGGGACGCCACCCGCCTGTGGCGGGGAGGCGCGCTGGAAGGTCTTGACAGCGAGTTGCTGTCGTCGGCGGCGACACGACTGGACGAGATGCGACTCGTCGCCGTCGAGGAACGGGTCGGTGCGGAGATCCAACTCGGCCGGCTGGACTCGGCCTGTCTGGAGCTGACCGAGCTGGTCCACCGGCACCCGTACCGGGAGCGGTTCCGGGCGCAGTTGATGGTGGCGCTCAACGGCCTCGGCCGGCGCTCGGACGCCCTCGCGGTGTATCGCCAGGGGCGGCGGCTCCTGGTCGAGGAGATGGGCATCGAACCCAACGCGCACCTGCGCGCGGTGCACGAGATGGTGCTCCGCGACGACGGGAGGAACCGGCCAGTCGACCTGGCCCGGCCCGTGACCCCGGGCCGCCGCCCGGTGGCCTGGCCCGGCAGCGCCGACAGCATTCGCCCGGCGCTGCTGCCACCGGTGGCCGCAGACTTCACCGGACGCGCTGACGAACGCTCGGCGCTGGTCGTCGCCCTGGGTCCGGTTACCACCGGCGCGGCGGCGCAGGTGCAGGCGATCGTCGGACCGCCGGGGGTCGGAAAATCCGTCCTGGCGGTTCGGGTGGCGCACGACATCGCGAGGGACTATCCGGACGGCCAGCTCTACGCCGACCTGGGCGGGGCGGTGGGGAAACCGGCCGATCCGGGCGACATCCTCGGTCGGTTCCTGTCGATCCTCGGCTGGGCCACGAGCCTCACGCCCGACACCGTCGAGGCACGCATGGAGCGTTACCGCACTCTGCTCGACGGGCGCCGGATGCTGATCGTGCTTGACGACGCTGACAGCTCCCACCAGATCCAGGCGCTGTTACCCGGTTCCGACAGCTGCGCGGTCGTGGTTACCTCCCGGCGTCGTCTCGGTGGCCTGCCCGGGGCCCGGTTCACCGAACTCGGCGCCATCGGGCCGGGCGATGCCCGGGCACTGCTGCGCCGGATCGTCGGCAGCGATCGGGTGGAGGCCGAGCAGGGCGCGGCGGAACGGATCCTGCACTACTGCGCGGGCCTCCCGCTGGCCGTCCGCGTTGCGGGGACCCGACTGGTCCATCGCCAGGGGTGGCCGTTGGAAATCATGGCGGACCGACTGGCCAACGAAGCCCGCCGGCTTGACGAACTAAGTGTCGACGGCGATTCGGTCCGAGGGCGACTCGACTCGAACTGTCGCGCGCTCGGGCCCGAGGCACGACGCGTTCTGCTCGCGCTCGGCGCGCTTCGGCTCACCGACTTTCCCTCGTGGGTGGTGCAGGCGACTCTGCCGTCGTCTGTCGTGGCAGCCGAACAGGCGGTCGAAGAGTTGGCCGACGCGCAGGTGGTCGGCTTCACCCGGGTCGACCCTCGGGGCCAGCTCTGGTACCGGATGAACGAATTCTTCCGCCTCTACGCCCGGGGCTGGGCCGAGCGGGAGATTCGACTCTCCGGCCGACGCGACATCGTGTGCCGGGTGATGCGCGCCTGGCCGCGGGACACGGCGGTGCCCAGGCCGGTTGGCGAATCTTCAGGGACGGGATGCGCTGTGCACCAGGCCGACGACGAGGAGCTCGACCGGATCATCCGCACGGTGCGGATGGTCCTCAGCGCCCTGGCCCACGGCGGGCTACCAACCCCACTCGCGCGGACGGTTCCCCGGGCAGCTCGGAGGCTTTCGATCATGCTCTGATCGGGCTGAACAGAGCCATCAGTGGAGGCAGTGTAAAAGCACCCCCAACGAGCTGTGCGATCGTGCGGTGCGTTGTATCGGGAGCCGCGCGAGGGAGCATGGTCGCTTCAACACGTTCTGCAGCGTAATTGATGAGGTTCTCCAGGACACGGCGGAATGCTGTCGCCCAGCGGGAAGGGCTCGGCCGGTGCTGTCGCAGCGGCCTCAGTTCGCAATGGTCAGGACGTGACGCCCGGACGGGCGTCGACGACCGTCCTGACCCGCCTATCCCCCGACAGTCGACGTGGAGGAGCAATCTTGCAAAGAAGAATGTCCACTGTGCTTGGTCGCAGTGCGGCCGCTTTCGTCGGCGCCACTATGGCGCTGGCCGCGATGCCGTTTGTGGCGTCGGCTGACCCCGGGGGAACCCCGCTGCCGTCGAAGCCGGTGCCCGCGCTGGCCTCGCCGGCTTTGGCGTATCAGACGGTTGCCTGCGATCCGAGGGGGACGACCAGCCTCGATGCGGCACTGGCCACGAGCCTGAACAGCCAGCTCAGGTCTGACATGCGCGGTTACATGAACGCCTACCGCACATCCTGCGCACGGATGATCATCAACGCGGCAAAGGCCCGGGGGTTGGCGCAGCGCGCCGCGGTGATCGCCGTCACGACAGCCATCGTGGAGACGCACCTGCAGAACATCAGCGAAGAGGTGGACCACACCAGCCTGGGGCTGTTCCAGCAGCAGGAGTGGTGGGGCAGCCGGGCGCAGCGGCTGAACGCTACCTGGGCGACCAACAAGTTCCTCAGCGTGATGGAGAGCAAGTATCCCAACAAGTCCTGGATGACCGCCCCGATCGGCGAGGTGTGCCAAGCGGTGCAGGTGTCGGCGTATCCGGACCGGTACCAGGTCCAGGCCGGCGACGCTCAGATTATCGTCAACGCCCTGTGGAACGGAGCGGGTAGTGCGGCGCCGGCGTTGATGCGTGATGACGGTGACGGGACGATGACGTTGTGGCGGTGGTCGTCGTCGGGTTCGTCGTTCTCGTTGGAGGGGGA
>NZ_LGEB01000071.1:0-37685 GCF_001279555.1 Micromonospora sp. NRRL B-16802
GATCGGTGACGATCAGAACATGTATCTGTTCTTCGCCGGGGACAACGGCAAGATCTATCGGGCGAGTATGCCGATCGGGAACTTCCCGGGCAGTTTCGGCAGCAACTACACGACGATCATGAGTGACTCGACGAACAACTTGTTCGAGGCGGTGCAGGTCTACAAGCTTCAGGGTCAGAGCCGGTATCTGATGATCGTGGAGGCGATCGGGTCGCAGGGTCGCTACTTCCGGTCGTTCACGGCCACCAGTTTGGGTGGGTCGTGGACGCCGCAGGCGGCCACGGAGAGCAACCCGTTCGCGGGTAAGGCCAACAGTGGCGCGACGTGGACCAATGACATCAGCCATGGTGAGTTGTTGCGGACCAACGCCGATCAGACCATGACTGTGGATCCGTGCAACCTGCAACTGCTGTACCAGGGCCGCTCGCCCAACTCCGGCGGTGACTACGGTCTGCTGCCCTACCGTCCGGGCCTGCTGACCCTGCAACGCTGACAGCAGTCGACTCCGGCGCAGACCAGGCCGGACGAACAGGCTCGACCCGCAGCGGGCGGGCTCGGTGCGACACCGGGCCCGCCCGCCGCACGCGGAATCCCGGCCGCCCCGGCACCGCGCACGCTCTTGCCATTCATAGGCGCGCGTCTATAGTTGCGCCCATCACCACCAATTGCGGCCGTGGCATCGCCGCCGGGTCATCGAAGCGCTTCGACGACCTCGATTCCCGGGCCCTCCGGCAGGGTGTCGAGCCTGACCACGCCGATCTCGGCGCCCCCTGGGCATCTGCCGCACGACACGAGGAGAACCGCATGCGGAACAGGCGCCTCCGGCGCGGAATCACCGCGCTCGCGCTCGCCCTGCTCGCCCTGCCGGTCGTCCCCGGCACGGCACTCGCCGAACCCACGTACCCGTTCCGAGATCCTCACCTGCCCGTGAACGCCCGCGTCGACGATCTGCTCGGCCGGCTCACCCAGGACGAGAAGATCTCGATGCTGCACCAGTACCAACCGGCCATCCCACGGCTGGGCATCGGCCTGTTCAAGACCGGCACCGAGGCGCTGCACGGGATCGCCTGGTCGACCGACATCGACAACAACGGCGCGGTGGTGAAGGCCAAGGGGACGACGTTCCCGCAGCCGGTGGGCATGGCGAGCACCTGGAACCCGGACCTGATCCAGCGGGTCGGCTCGGCCGTCGGCGACGAGGCGCGCGGCCACCACGCGCAGAATCCCCGGGTCTGGGGGCTCAACCTGTGGGCGCCGGTGGTCAACCTGCTCCGCGACCCCCGCTGGGGCCGCAACGAGGAGGGCTACTCGGAGGACCCGACGCTCACCGCCGCGATCTCCACGGCGTACGGCTCCGGGATGACCGGCGGGGACCCCGACCACCTCAAGAGCGCACCGACCCTCAAGCACTACCTGGCCTACAACAACGAGGTACGCCGCGACGTCACGTCCTCGAACGTGCCCCCTCGGGTGCTCAACGAGTACGAGCGCGCCGCGTTCAAACCGGCAATCGCCGCCGACGCGGCGACCGGGGTGATGGCCTCGTACAACCTGGTCAACGGCCGCCCCGCGACGGTGGACCCGGACCTCGCCACGGTGATCCGCGGCTGGACCGACAAGCCGCTGATGAACGTGACCGACGCCTGGGCACCGAACAACCTCATCGGCTCCCAGGGGTACTACGCGACACTGCCCGAGGGGAACGCCGCCATCGTCAAGGCCGGCGCCAACAGCTTCATCACCGACGACACGAACGCGCAGCCGACAGTCACCGCCATCAAGCAGGCACTGGCGACCGGGCTGCTCACCGAGCGCGACATCGACGCCCGCATCCGGGAGACCCTGAACCTCCGGATCCGGCTGGGTGAGTTCGACCCTGGCGGCGGCCGGTACGGCGGCATCACCCCTGACGTCATCAACAGCCCCGAACACCAGCGCCTGGCCCGGCAGGCCGCCGGCGAGGCGATGGTGCTGCTCAAGAACTCCCGGCAGGCACTTCCGCTGGACCCGACCCGGACCCGCAAGGTGGCAGTGCTCGGCCCGCTGGCCGACACCCTCTACACCGACTGGTACGGCGGCGACCTGCCGTACCAGGTGACGGCGCTCGACGGCATCCGCGAACGGCTGGGCAGCGCAGCCAGCGTCACCGGGCTCGACGGGGCCGACCGGATCACCCTGAAGGACCCGGCTGGCCGGTACGTCACTGCCACCGGCACCACCGACGCCGATCCGGTCGCCGCCACCGGCACCACGGCCTCCGCCGCCGCCCAGTTCGACGTGGTGGACTGGGGCCAGGACGTGGTGACGCTGCGCAACGCCGCCAACGGCCGCTACCTCGGCTACAACTGGGGGCCGTTCCTCACCCGCGACGAGCAGCCAAACGGTTGGTACGTGCAGCAGCAGTTCAAGCTGGAGCCGCAGGCCGACGGAACCGTCGCGCTGCGCTACGCCGGCTACGAGACCAAGGAGAGCTGGTTCGGCCCCGAGCGGTACATCACCGTCGGTGCCGACGGTGCCCTCACGCTCGGCGCCACCACGGCGGCCGACGCCACCCACTTCAGCCGTGACGTGATCAGCAGCGGAATCGACAGGGCGGTCGCCGCGGCCAGGGCTGCCGACACCGCCGTGCTCGTGGTCGGCAGCAACCCGTTCATCAACGGCCGCGAGGCGCACGACCGCACGTCGATGGCGCTGAGCGCCGGCCAGGAGGCGCTGGTCAAGGCCGTGACCAGGGCCAACCCGCGTACCGTGCTGGTGCTCCAGACCAGCTACCCGGTCACCACCGGCTGGGAGCAGGAGCACGTCCCGGCAATCGTCTGGACCACCCACGCGGGCGCCGAGACCGGGCACGCCATCGCCGACGTCCTGTTCGGCGACCGCAACCCGTCCGGCAAGCTCACCCAGACCTGGTACCGCTCGGACCGGCAACTGCCGCCGGACCTGCTGGAGTACGACATCATCTCGTCCGACCAGACGTACCTGTACAGCAGCGCGAAGCCGCTCTACCCGTTCGGCCACGGGCTGTCGTACACCCGGTTCCGGTACGGCCAGCCCCGCGTCGACGCGCGGTCGGTACGGGCCGACGGCACCATCACGGTCCGGGTCGACGTGACGAACGTCGGCAGCCGGGCCGGGGCCGAGGTGGTGCAGCTCTACACCCACCAGCGCACCTCGCGGGACAAGACTCCGCTCCGGGCGCTCAAGGCGTTCCAGCGGGTGCAGATCCCGGCCGGGCAGACCCGTACCGCGACGCTGCGGCTGTCCGCCGCCGACCTGGCGCACTGGGATGTCACCCGCAGCCGTTGGGTGGTCGAGTCGTCCACCTACGATCTCCTGATCGGCGCGTCCGTCGGGGACCTCCGGGGCCGGACCGCGGTCCAGGTGCGGGGCGAGACCATCCCGGCGCGTGACCTGTCCCGACCCACTCGGGCGGAGAACTTCGACAGGTACGCCGGAGTCCGGCTCGTCGACGAGACGAAACCCAGCGGTACGGCAGTGGGCGCCACCGCCGCCGGCCAGTGGATCTCGTTCGACGGCTCCGCTCTGCGCCCTGGCGTCCACACCTTTACCGCGAAGGTGGCAAGGGCCGGCGCGGGCGCCGGCACCATTCAGATCCGGCTGGGCTCGCCCACCGGACGGTTGCTCGGCACGGCCGCCGTGCCCAGCACCGGTGACGACTACCGGTACGCCAGCGTGAGCACCAGGCTGGCGGGTGCCGCCGGCACCCACGACGTGTACCTGGTGTTCGGCTCGGCGCTGCGGCTTGCCGACTTTTCCATCAGGTGACCCGTGCCCGGGCCGGGACGGGAACCTCCGTCCCGGCCCGGCTGCGCCCTTTCCACCCGCTGCTGACCTACCGGATAGTTTGGTGCTGGCTGGGTAAGCGGCGCCGTGCCTGCCAACCAGCAGCCGGCCGCCGAACCCGGTCCGCAGCCGCACGTGCGTGACCGGGCGCACCGGACGCTCGCCGACCTGCGGGAGCGGGGACAGCGCACGGCACGCGCCCGCGCCTGGAGGCTGCGCCTGTACGGTCTGCTCACCGTCCAGGCGGGCATCGCGGCGTCGATCGCGTGGTTCGTGGCGTACCACTTCCTGGACGATCCCTCGCCGATCGTCGCGCCCACCACAGCGGTCGGCATCGTGGCCGCGTCGATGGGATCACGTCTGCGGCGCACCATCGAGCTGCTGGCCGGGGTGACCCTGGGGCTCGCCGTCGGCGACCTCCTCATGCCGTTCTTCGGCATCGGGCCCTGGCAGACGGGTGTCGTCGTCATCCTGGCGATCACCGTGGCCGTGCTGCTCAAGGGTGGTGGCTCCCTGATCACCCAGGCCGGTGGCACCGCGGTGCTCATCGCCACCCTGGAACCGCCCGTACACGAGCTGTCCGTTCCCCGGTTCGTCGACGCCGCGGTGGGCGGGTTGGTCGGGCTGGCGGTCGGGCTGCTGCTGGTGCCCATCCACCCGAAGCGGACGCTGCTGCGCCTGGCCGAGCCCGTCGTCAACTCCTCGGCCACGGCCCTGCACTCGCTGTCTGCGGCGGTGCGCATTCGCAACCTCGACGACGCCGAACGGAGCCTCGGCATGTTGCGGAGCCTCACCCCCCAGATCAACGCGCTGAACGAAGGGCTCAGCGCGGCCGAGGAGGTGGTGCGGTTGGCGCCCCTGCGGTGGCGCGAGCGCGACTCCCTGGCCTTCCACGCGGATTCCATCCGTCACCTGGAACGCTCCATACACAGCGCGCGGTCCCTGACGCGGCGACTCACGACGGCCCTCAAAGACGACGAACCGATACCCGAGGAACTCCCGGCGGCCGTCGACCTGCTGGGCGCGTCATTGGTGACCCTGCGCTGGGCGATCCAGGCCGGAACGGAGCCACGGGAGACGCGCGAGCAGATCCTGAAGGGCGTCGAGTTGGTAGGGCAGGCACAGGGTGGGGTTTCGCGGATCACCACCGGCCCGCACGTGCACAGGCTGGGCTATTCGGGGCTGATCGCGGTGGGCGAGTTTCGGACCGCCGCGCACGATCTGCTCATCTCCAGCGGTGTGGAGACCGAACGCGCCGCCAGGATGGTGCGCCGGGCGGGGGGTTGGGGGGAGGAGCACGCATGAGTCGCCAACTGGACGTCACCCGAAGAGGTCGCCCGGTGGCAGGTGGCGGCCCTGCGTGGCGTGCGAATAGTCCCGAGACTCGGCCACCAGGCCAGCCTCGTCGAAGCGCAGCACGGTGCAGCCGGAGATGGTCATGGGCTGGTCGTCGACGTGGATCACCGACCAGTACTCCACAGCCGCCGTGTCGCCATCGACGCGTGGCTCGGCGAACCACACCTGCGCCGGGCGGGACTCCTCCGTGAAGCACTCCGTCAGATAGGCACGCAGGCCGGACCGCCCCCGGTAGGGACGGAACATCGAGGCCCAGTGGTCGCCGCTCTCGTTCTGGAGGGCGGCGATCGCCTCGGCGTCCTTGATCGGCCAGGCGTCGGCCCACGTCCTGGCCCAGCGCCGGGCCGCCTCTCGGGTGTCCATGAATAGCCCTTCCGCCTGGCCCGTGATGTCGGCGCCAGTGCACCACGAGGCACCGACATCGAGCGCCCGGTCAGGCCGTCGCGCGTGCGGCGAGCACGTCGAGGTAGTGCGGGTTCGTCATCACGCCAAGTACGTTGCCGAACGGGTCGACAACCGAGGCGGTGATGAAACCCTGGTCACCGTGCGGCGTGATCGGCTGGTACTCCGTCGCGCCCATCGCCAACAGCCGCGCCACGGTGGCCTCAAGGTCGTCGACGTGCCAGTGCATGACGACGCCGCCGGGCCGCGCCGTCGCCCCGGGTGGCGCCCACCTGCGGTCGATGATGCCCAACTCGCCCTGGTAGTCGCCGATACGGAACTCGGTGTACGCGGGGCGCCCGTCCGGGCCCGGCCGCAGGAAGTACGCCTCCTGGCCCAGGAACTCCGCGTACCACTCGGTGGCCGCTGCCACGTCGTCGGCCCAGATGTTGAGTGTGGCGAATCCCCGCAGGCTCATCGTGTCCCCCTCGTCGATGTCGTCGGCGATCACGCTATCCACGATCGCGGACAATGCGGTTCCGCAATCGCGATCGCCACGCCAGCGCTGGTCCGAAGCGCGGCAGCGCTGGTCAGAAGAGGGTCAGCGGTTCGGCAGGTATCGGATCGGGCAACGCGTCGAGGTCGGGTACGCGGGCGCGTACCTCGTCGTGGAACCGGCGGGCGAGCACCGGCGCGTCGGCGTTGTCCGGGGTGTGGATGAACACCGTCGGGGAGCGGCCCTCACGCAGCCAGTCGGCGACGATGCCGACCCAGCCCTGCCACCCCTCGGTCGTCCGGGTGACGTCGTCACGACCGAGATAGCGGACGATCGGGCGGTCGGTGAGCGCCGACGACCGCAGCGGCAGGCGGGGCTTCTTGGTCCAGGCGTCCCGCTCCGCGTCGCTTGTCGGCGGGCTCGTGAAGAACGCTGTGGTGTCGAAGGGGATCCACTCGGCCGAAACGCCGGCGAGGGTCGCTTCGAGCAGCCGGATCGCGGAGGTGTCGCTGAAGAACGCCTGGTGACGGACCTCCACGGCGTACCTGTGGGATTGCGGGAGTTGACCAAGGAAACGGCCCAGGGCCGGCACGTCGGCGGGAGCGAACGAGCCGGGCAGTTGGACCCAGATGGCGTGGGCGCGCGGGCCGAGCGGCTCGATGGCGTCCAGGAAGGCGCGCAGCGGTCCCTCGGCGTCGGCCAGCCGTCGCTCGTGCGTGATGACCTTGGGAAGTTTGAGGACGAACCGGAAGGCGGGATCGGTCTGCGCCGCCCATGACGCCACAGTGTCCCGGGCGGGGGTGGCGTAGAACGTGGTGTTCCCCTCGACGGCGTCGCACCAACTCGCGTAGTGCCGTAGACGTTCGGTGGGTGGCAGCGGATGCGCCACCAGGCGCCCCTGCCACGCCCTGTGGGTCCACATCGCGCATCCCACGTGCAGCCGCATGACCGCCCTCCCCGTGCCTGACCGGAGCCCACCGTATACGCATCGACGGACCCGATCGGGCCGACGGTGCGGCAGTATGGTCCGGGCATGCGTGTGGTGTTCGCCAGCCTTTCGTCAGTCAGTCACACCTATCCGCTGATCCCGCTGGCGATCGCCGCGCGGGACGCCGGTCACGAGGTCCACTTCGCCGCGGGCCCGGCTGTGCACGCGCCGCTCGCCGCGAACGGACTGCGGCCGTTCCGTCCCGGCGACGTGTTCTACGAGGCGTACGCCGAGGACCTCGAACCGGAATTCGCGCGCCTGAGCCCCGACCTGGTGGTGCACGAGTGGGGGTTGCCGGGGGCGGCGATCGCCGCTCGTCGGGCCGGCATCCCGGGCCTCTGGCACGGGTTCGGCCGGATGTACCCGGACGGCATCGGCCTCGAACTGCCCACCAGGAACGCCGAGGTCGCCCGCCGCCTACCGGAGTACGCCGAGACAGCAGTGTGAACGGGCGGCCATCGTCAACTAAGGGTTGACGATGAGCGTGCGTCAACTTATGGTTGACGCATGACGGAACCTTTCCAGATGAGCAACCCAGTCAAGCTCGATGACCTGATCCAGGCGATCAAGAAAGCGCACCCCGACGCGCTCGACCAACTGACCGATGCGGTGATCGCCGCCGATCACCTCGGCGAGGTCGCCGACCACCTGATCGGGCACTTCGTCGACCAGGCGCGGCGCTCCGGCGCCTCCTGGACCGACATCGGACGCAGCATGGGGGTCACCAAGCAGGCCGCCCAGAAGCGCTTCGTGCCGAAGGCGACCGACACGCCGCTCGACCCGAACGACGGCTTCGGCCGGTTCACCCCTCGCGCCCGCAACGTCGTGATGGCCTCGCAGGAAGAGGCCCGTGACAGCGGCAACACCGAGATCGGCCCCGAGCACCTGGTGCTGGGCCTGCTCGCCGAACCGGACGCGCTCGCCGCCAGGGCGATAGCCGGTCGCGGGATCACTCCCGAGGCGGTGCGCGAGGCGGTCGCCGCCGTCCTCCCGCCGCGGGCCGAGCAGGTCCCGGACCTCATTCCGTACGACGCGCGGGGCAAGAAGGCGCTGGAGCTGACCTTCCGGGAGGCGCTGCGCCTCGGGCACAACTACATCGGCACCGAGCACATCCTGCTCGCCCTGCTGGAGCAGGAGGACGGCGCCGGTGTGCTCACCACCCTCGGCCTGGAGAAGGCAGCGGTCGAGGCCGACCTGGTCGCCACCCTCGCCGCCGTGGTCAAGGCGGCCGGGGCGGGCGACACCACCCCGTAGCGCCGCCTGGTGATCCGCCGGGCGGCGGCTCAGGAGACGTCGGGGAAGCCGTACCGCAGGGCGTGCTCCGGATCGGCCGGGTCGATCTGGCGTACGCCCGCGTCGGCGAGCCGCTTGTTGACCTCGTCGAGGTGCTCGCGCACCAGCCGGGCCTCCTCCTCGGTGACCCGACCCCGGTGCGGCTTGCCGGCGTGCTCCAGCGTGCCGTAGTCGATCTTCTCGGCGCTCTTGCGGGCCTTGGGCGGGCGGACCCGCTCGGCGGTCTTCAGCAACTGCGCCATCGGCACGTCGGTGGCCATCGCATCGAACTCGCTGGCGGTGAGCACCACCCGCCGGGGCTCGCCGCCACCGTGCCGGTCGTGGATCTCGACCACGGCCACGTCAAGGGCCGCGTCGTCGATGTTCTCCACCTCGCCCGGGGTGGCATCCAGCTGCACAGGCCCGGCGACCAGGTCCGGGTGCTCCAGGACGACGACGCGAACCACCTCGTCGTCCTGCTGCAGAACGGTGCCGGTGAAATCGGAGACGTGGATCGTCTTCTTGCCCATGCGCGGAGCTTCTCCTGTCGTGGCCGGAATCCGGACCACAAGAAATTACCCGACAGGTGTGCGAATGCCGCCGCTGGACGGCCCGGGTGTGTCGTGCGCCCGGGCGTGGAACCTGGTCAGTGGGTGTTGAGGCGGTGCCGACTGGAACTGCCGGCCGGTAGCGCGTCCAGCGCCGCCCAGGGCAGGGCGCCGTTGGTGCGCGGCGCCCGGTGCCGTGGCTGGGCCGGGAGGTGTCCCACGGCCTCCGCTGCCCGCCAGGGTCGCTCGGGGTCCTGGAGGTGGCGGTCGTTCGGCTGTATCGGCATGGCCCTACCGTCCCAGACAAAGGTGTCGAGATATGGAAATACATATGACGCTCGATTGGTCTACCCGGTTCCGGGTTCGAATACGCACGTGAGAAGTGGCTCGCCGCATACCCCCGGCGCTGCCGGATCGCCCCGCCCGGTCGCGCCACCCGGCGTACGGTGATCCACGACGGCCGGGTGACGGGGGAGGTACGCATGCTCGACCGGCGGCTCCACCTGCACCTGGCGTCCTGGCTCGGCCAGTGGCCGGCCGCGCCCGGGTTGCACGTCGTCGCCTCCCACCGGCGGACCCGGCCAGCCTGGGACGGTCGGCTGCGCCCGGCGCTCGCCGTGGACACCGGGCACAGCGCGGTGCTCTCCGTCGCGCCGGAGCGGGTGGCGGCGATCCGGGCGCTGCTCGCACGCGCACCGGACCGTCTGCTCGCCTCGCTACCGGACGCCGTCGGCCTGCCTGCCTGGAGCCTGCACGACGGCCCGTTCCGGTGGAGTCTCAACCCTGCCCCGCTGCCGGACGTGGGGGAGTGGACCGAGTCCACCGCCCCCGGGCTCCCGCCCTGGTTGCGGCTGTTCGACAGGCCGGTGCTCGTCGTGCGGGACGCGGACGGCGCGTACCTGGCCGGGGCCGGGATCAAACGGCACGACGCGTACGGGCAGGAGCTGGCCGTCGGCACAGTGCCTGCCGCCCGGGGTCGCGGTCTCGCGCCTCGACTTGTGGCACAGGCGGCACGGCGGGTGCTCGACGAGGGCGCGGTGCCGACGTACCTGCACGAGAAGGACAACCACGCCTCGGCGCGGGTCGCGGAGGCGGCGGGCTTCCCGGATCGGGGCTGGCGGGCGTACGGGGTCTATCCGCAGTGAGCGGGCGACCGGCGCGACCCGCCTGTCGGTCGTCAGGGCGCGGACCGTGGATCCCGGGCCGGATCCACGGTCCCCAACCTCCCCCCAGGTCCCGGTAACGGGAGACCGGCCGCGGCGGGCCGACCTGTTTCGATCACGCTACGTATCGAAGTGGTGTGGTGCAAGGCGTAAGCGGTCGACTCGGAGTGTCAAATTGTGGACTTGACCTGCGGCGCGACCCGAAGAGGTGATCGGCAGGGTCAGTGACGTAGCGTGCGGATGAGGGCGAGCACCTGTCGCGTCGCCGGGCGGAGCACCCGAAGCCGGGACAACCCCACCAGTTGGTCGATCAACGGCACGGCGCCGTCGATCAACTGTCGGGTCTTGATCTGCCCGGGCGACCTGTCGTGCACCCAGTAGAGGACCACGCCCATGTACGCCAGCCAGAGCAGCTCGGGCAGTTGAGGGCGCAGCTCGGGGTCGACCTTGGCGGTTGAGCCGTTGAGCACCTCGGCGAAGAGCCCGATGGCCGCTTCCCGGGGGCCCGAGGACTCCGCGGAGAAGGGGCTCAGCGGCGACGTGGGCTCCGCCGCCATCTTGAAGAAGCTGGCCGCGAACTCGTGCGACGGGGTCAGCACGTCGATGGCGGCGTGCAGCACGCCCGCGAGCCGAGCGGCGAACGCGTCCTCCCGGTCGAGCACCGGTTGGGCGGCAGCCCGGTGCTCGACCTGGGACTGGGCGTAGAACTCCTGGATCAGGTGGTCCTTCGAACCGAAGTAGTAGTAGGCGTTGCCCACCGCCACCCCGGCCTCCTGCGCGATCGCCCGCATCGTGGTCTGGGCGTAGCCCCGCTCCCGGAACAGCCGCATCGCGGTGTCCCGGATCAGCTGTCGGGTCTGCTCGCCCCGGACGGTCGCAGGATCACCCGCAGTGGTCGTCGGCGCAGGCTGCTCGGTCATCGGGGCCACCGTATCCCGCCAGGTCATCCGTCGGCTCGGCCAACGGATCGCGAATCCGCTCCCGGATCGCCGAGGCGGTGGCCACCACCTGCCGGGCGAGCGGCAACAGGTGCGGCCGCGCCAGCCGCTCGGCCGTGGACCGGTAGTCGGCAAGCGCCCAGAGGCACGCGAACCAGGCGCCGTCGCCCGCGTACACCTCCCCGGTGTCGGCCACCACTGTCAGATCACGCAGCGTCGCGTCGTGGTCGAGGCCGGGGAAGCGCCGACGGGCGTCAGCCGAGCCGGCCGGCACGAACTCAAGGGGTACGAGCTGGGGGCGCGACGCGAGCCACCGGCGGGCGGCCCGGCACAGCGGGCACGTCGCGTCGAACAGGACGGTGAACCTCTGGACCCCACCACCCCCGTGCGCGGTGGGGTTCAGAGGCCGCTCGGGACCGCCGGCCGGTGTGACGGTCATCGGGCCTGAGGGTTGGTTCCCGGGCCAGTGCCACCCGGCTGCGGCCCGCCCTGCTGTGGTCCGACGGGCGGCGCTCCGACGGGCGGCGCTCCGACGGGCTGAGGCACGGGCTGGTGCGGTGCGGGCTGCTGCGGTGCGGCCGCGTATTGCATCGGGAGCCTGCCGATCGGCGCCAGCGGCGGGTGCGGGGCCATCTGGCGGAGTCGATTCCGCCGGTACCGGCCCAGTGCGAAGACGTTGAAGAAGTGCAGCGCGCCGAGCACCAGGAGCACCAGGCCGATCTTCATCGACAGCTCCTCCATCGCCTGGCTTGTCGAATCCACCGGGTCCGGGTGCTTCATCGACACCGTCACGTAGCCGAGGTTGAGCAGGTAGAACCCGACCACGAGCAGGCTGTTGACGGCGCGGGCGAGCCGTTCGTCGGCGAACACCTCTTCGAGGAAGACCTGCCCGTTGCGGGCCAGCGCACGGGCCACCCAGATGGTCAGGCCGACGCTCACTGCCAGGTAGATCAGGTACATCCAGACCTTGGTATCCATGCGGAGACCCTTCTTGAACACGTTCAACTGGTGATGCCATGAGCGTAGAGCAACATTTGAACGTGTTCAACAGCTGCCGGCGGGCAACCCGCCACAGAGGACGCCGGGTCTCAGCCGGCCAGGCCGAGGACCTCCGCGGCCGCCCGGCCGTTTGCGTGACTCGCGCCGTACGTCGTGACGAAGGCGCGTACGCCGGACGGACGCCACTGCGCCGGCCAGCCCATCTCGACAACTGTCACCGGGTGCTCCGCGGCCAGGGCGGTGATCAGCTCTGGGCCGCCGGGCAACCGGTGCAGGTGCCGGCCCACAAGCACTATCGACCGGTCACCGGCCAGCCCGCGCAGCGTCGCGTGGTCGGTCTCGGCGGCTACCACCCTGATCTCGGGCACGCCGTCCAGGTGCGGACCGAGGCCCCACGGCACCCGCCCCTCGGCGATCGTGGACTCGGTGTGCAGCTGCACCACAAGAGGCTGGTCCAGCCCGGTGAGCACACCGTCCACCCGGACCGCCCGGCGTGCCGCCGCGTACCCCAGATCGGGGTCGACCGTTGCCGGCGCGTCGCCTGCGGCCCGGGTCCAGGCCGCCAGCGCGGCGGCGCGGCCGGCCGCCTCCTCGACCCGTGCGGTCGCAAGCGTGCCGTCGGCAAGCGCCTCGACGATCTGTGCGGCCACCCGCTCGACCAGCTCGGCATCGACCTTCGCGCCGATGCACAGCAGGTCGGCGCCGGCCGCCAGGGCCCGGACCGCGGCCGGCCCGACTCCACCGGCGGCCACCGCCGCGCCCTTCATCTCCAGCGCGTCGGTGATCACGGTGCCGGTGAAGCCGTACTCACCGCGGAGGAGGTCGACAAGGACGGCCCGGCTGAAGGTGGCCGGACCGTCGCCGGTCAGCGCGGGCACCCGGATGTGCGCGGTCATCACGGCACGCGCACCGGCGGCGACGACCGCGGCGAATGGCGGCAGGTCCCGCTGGCGCAGAAGCTCCACCGGAACGTCCACCATTGGCAGCTCATGGTGCGAGTCGGTGACTGTGGCGCCGTGGCCGGGAAAGTGCTTGGCGCAGGCGGCGACACCCGCGGACTGGAGCCCGGAGACGGCGGCGGCCGAGTGGGCGGCCACCCGGAGCGGATCCGCGCCGAACGACCTCGTGCCGATCACGGGGTTGTCGTCGGCGCTGTTGACGTCAACTGTCGGGGCGAGGTTGACGGTGATGCCGAGCGCGGCCAGTTCGGCGCCGATCGCCTGGTAGACCCGCCGGGTGAGCGCCACGTCGCCGATCGCGCCGAGGGCGGCGTTGCCGGGGTACGGGCTGCCGGTGGCGTGCGCCAGCCGGGTCACGTCGCCGCCCTCCTCGTCGATGGCGATCAGCGCGTCGGGTCGGCCGCTGCGCAGCGCGGCGGTGCTGGCCGCGACCTGGCCGGGATCCCGCACGTTGGTGCCGAAGAGGGTGTGCCCGGCCAGCCCGTCGGCGAGCAGTTCGACAGCCCACTCCGGCGGGACCGGTCCCTGGTACGCGGCGAGCAACGTGCCCAGCGCGAGCCTGCGCAGCCCTGGATCCAGCCTCACGTGATCTTCCCCTTCTCTGTCCACGGCTGCGAAAAGTCGTACCCGTGGTGGTCATCTCCCTGCACGGTCGGCCGAGCGCTCCACCTGCGGGTGGCCGATACGCTACGGCTACCCGCTCGCAGGTCGTTTTACAGTTAGCAAAGTTTACTAAAACTAGAGGACGTGGCATGAGTGCGACCCGGCTGCCCGGCACCCCCCGCCTGTTGCGGGCCCTCAACGACCGCGCGGCGCTCGAACTGCTCCTCGAACGCGGGCCGCTCACCCGGGCCCGGCTGGGCGAGCTGACCGGGCTGTCCAAAGTCACCGCCTCTCAACTCGTCGAGCGGCTGGAGGAGCGCGGCCTGGTCACCCGGGTCGGCGAGCAGGCCGGCGGTCGAGGACCGAACGCCCAGCTCTACGCGGTACGCCCGGGCAGCGCACACGTCGTCGGAGTGGACGTCGGCCCGGACCGGGTGGTGGCCGCCTGCGCCGACATCACCGGCGCGGTCATCGGCCGGGTCGAGCAGTCGACGCGGGACACCGACGACCCGGTGGGCGTGGTGCACAACGCAGTCGTGCAGGCCGCGAGCAGCGCACAGGCACAGCTCAGCAGCGTCCGGCGGATCGTGCTCGGCACCCCCGGCCTGGTCGACCCCCACACCGGCGACATCACCTTCGCCTTCAACCTGCCGCGCTGGCACAGCGGCCTGCTCGCCGCGCTGCGCGACGACCTGCACACCCCTGTGGTCTTCGAGA
Source organism: Micromonospora sp. NRRL B-16802 (assembly GCF_001279555.1). NCBI lineage: Bacteria > Bacillati > Actinomycetota > Actinomycetes > Micromonosporales > Micromonosporaceae > Micromonospora > Micromonospora sp. NRRL B-16802. The sequence goes on from NZ_LGEB01000071.1 coordinate 14,225, forward strand.
ACGACGTCAACCTGGCCGCGGTGGCCGAGGCGCAGTCCGGCGCCGCGCAGGGGATGGCCGACTTCGTGCTCGTCTGGGTCGGCGCCGGCGTCGGCCTCGCCATCATGCTGGGTGGACGGCTGCACCACGGCAGCAGCGGTGCGGCCGGCGAGATCGGCTACCTGCCGGTGCCCGGCGCGCCCATCCCACGCGACGTCTCCCGCCGAGCCAAGCCGGCCTTCCAGCAGGTCATCGGCGCGGACTCGGTGCGCGCTGTCGCCCGCGAGCACGGCTACCCGGCCACCGACGCCGCCGAGGCGGTACGCGCGGCCGTCGCCGACGGCGCTGCGGGCGGCCCGATGCTCGACGAGCTGGCCCGGCGGCTCGCCCTCGGTGTGGCGAGCACCTGCGTGGTGCTCGACCCGCCGCTCGTGGTGCTCGCCGGTGAGGTCGGCCAGGCCGGCGGGGAAGCCCTCGCCGAGCGGGTGCAGCGCGAGGTCGCGGCCATCACCCTGGTGCGGCCACGGGTGGTGCCCACGGGGCTCACCGAGGAGCCGATCCTGCGCGGCGCGCTGCGCACCGCACTGGACGCCGTCCGCGACGAGGTGTTCGGCTCCACAGTCGGCTGATCCCGCCCTGGCGGTCATGTGAAGGAATATTTCACCGCTGGCGGCCGTACTGCAAGCTCTTGCCGCCCGGTCGTGGCCGCCCGCGCGGGCGGCCACGACCGGGGAAGTCCGGCAGCGGCGGCCGGCCCTGGCCGTCCGGCGGCGGCTGGCGGGGGTGGCCCGCCTCAGACCAGGTCGCGGCGGCGGAACACGGCGAACGCCGCCGCTGTCAACGCGCCGGTGAGCAGAAGCAGCACCGCCAGCGCAGGCCGCCAGGTCAGCGTGTAGAGGCCGTCGCAGAAGGCGCCCGTCGAGTTGTAACAGAGCTGCGGATCCCAGAACCGTGCCTCGCCGGTGAGCCACGCCCCGATGTGACTGGAGAGCATCAGCTGGTCCGGCCGCCGGGCGTCCACGATCTCCATCACCACCCGGGCGCCCAACTCCCACACCACGGCGTACGCGGCGACGGCACCGAGCGCCGCCGACGTGTGCCGGCCCAGCGTCGCGATGGCGAAGCCCAGGGCGGTGGTCAGCAACACCAGCACCAGACCGCGGCCGTGGACGGCGCCCAGCGACCGCCAGAACCCCCCGTCGGGCTGGCCGGCCAGCCCTGCCGCCTGACCGATCACCCAGAACGTGGCCAGGTAGACCAGCGAGGCCACCACCGACAACGCCAGCACCACGCCGAGCAGGGTGCCGAGCTTGGCGGCGAGCACAGTGAGCCGGCGTGGTCGCCACAGCAGCAGGTTCACCACCCCGCCGGAGTTCAGGTCCGCGCCGATGTACGAGGCGCCGACCAGGAACCCGAACATCGCCAGGAACGCGATGAGGAAGTACAGCAGCGGGCGAGCCTGCTGGGCGAAGCTGAACACCCCGCGCAGATAGTCCGAAGCGATAGGCAACCGGTCCTGCCGGGCCGGGTCGATCTCCGAGCAGTCGGCGGGTTGATAGTCGCCGGTGTCGCGGGGGACCGTGCGGTCCTTCCAGGCCAGGCACTCCTGGAACGCTGCCTCCATGCCCTGCCGTGCGGCGATGGCCTGCGTCCGCGCCGAGGCCATCTCCTCGGCGCTGGGCTTGTGTGAGCCGGCCAGTGTGGTCGCCGCGGTGACGGCGAACGCCAGCGCCAGCAGGACGACCATGAGCTGCACGAAGCGGCGCGCCGCCAGCCGCTCCAACTCGGCCCGGACCAGGTTCACGAGTCCACTCCCCGTACGTCGAGATCGATCATCGCGCGGTCCTCGTCGTCGGCAGGCAACTCCGAACCGTCGACCTGCCGGGGCATCCACGTGTGCCCGGCGCCGGTCAGCTCCAGGAAGACGCTCTCCAGATCCGGCCGCAGCGGAGTCAGCTCACCCACCCACAGCCCCTGCTCACCGAGCGCCCGACTGACGATCGTCGGATCGGTCACCCCGCTCACCACAAGCGCGTCGCCGTCCACTGCCGCCGTCAGCTCCACCGCCTGCAACACCTCGGCGGCGCGCTCCGGCTCGGCCACCCGGACCAGGAACTCCTGCCGGTCGTAGCCGGCCAGCACCTCGTCCACCCGACCCGCCGCCACCCGCCGGCCCCGCGAGATGATCGTGACGTGGTCGCAGATCAGCTGGATCTCGCCCAGGATGTGACTGGACACCAGCACTGTCACCCCGGCCGCTGCCAACGTCCGCATCAGGTCCCGCATCTCCCGGATCCCCGCCGGGTCCAGACCGTTCGCCGGTTCGTCCAGGATCAGCAGCTGGGGATCCTTCAACAACGCCGACGCCACCGCGAGGCGCTGCTTCATCCCCAGCGAGTAACCCTTGACCCGCTCGTCACCACGGTCACGCAGGCCCACCAACTCCAGGGCCTCGTCCACCCGCGAGATCGGCACGTCGCCCGCGCGGGCGAGCAGCCGCAGCGTGCGGTGCCCTGTGAAGTTGCCGAAGAACTGCGGGCTCTCCACTATCGCGCCGACCCGCCCGGCCACCCGGGGCAGCAGCTCCGGCGACCGCTCGCCGAACACCTTCATCACCCCGCTGTCGGCGCGTACCAGCCCGAGCAGGGCACGCAGGGTGGTCGTCTTGCCGGAGCCGTTCGGGCCCAGGAAGCCGTGGACCTGGCCCGCCTCGACCAGCAGGTCGAACCCGTCCACCGCCACCCGCCGGCCGTTACGCATGCTGTGGAAGGTCTTGCGCAGACCCTCGATCTCGATGACCGCGCTCATCCGCGCGGCTCCGAACCTCGACCTGGCACGAGCCGTCCTCCAGCGATGGTGATCAACGACACGGCGCTCACCCTATGGCCGCGACGCCGCCCGTGGGGGGCACCCCGACGCTGCGTGGTTGGATGGAGAGGTGACTGGTGACCTGATCCCCGGCGCTGCCGGCGCCGCGCCTGCCGCCGCCCCCGTGGACCCGGATCTGGTGGTCAGCCTCGACGGCGTCGGCGTACGCCGTTCCGGCACCGCCCTGTTGCAGGACCTGACCTGGCGCGTCGAGCTGGACGAGCGCTGGGTGGTGCTCGGCCCCAACGGCGCGGGCAAGACCACACTGCTCAACCTCGCCGCCGGCCGACTGCACCCCACCACAGGCGTCGCGCACGTCCTGGGCGAGCGGATCGGCCGCACCGACGTCAACGAGCTGCGTACCCGGATCGGGCTCTCCACAGCGGCGCTCGCCGAGCGGGTGCCCGCCGACGAGCAGGTAAGCGACGTCGTGGTGACCGCCGCCTGGTCGGTCGTCGGCCGCTGGCGGGAGAGCTACGACCGCGGTGACGAGGCGCGGGCACGGGCGCTGCTCAGCCAGCTCGGCATCGGCGGCCTCGCCGAACGTCGCTACGGCACCCTCTCCGAGGGCGAACGCAAGCGGGTCCAGATCGCCCGGGCACTGATGACCGACCCGGAGCTGCTGCTGCTCGACGAACCCGCCGCCGGGCTCGACCTGGGTGGGCGTGAGGACCTGGTCGCCCGGTTGGCCGAGCTGGCGTACGACCCGGACGCCCCGGCCATGGTGCTCGTCACCCACCACGTGGAGGAGATCCCGCCCGGGTTCACCCACGCGCTGCTGCTGCGCGAAGGGGCGGTGGTCGCCCAGGGGCTGCTCGCCGAGACGCTCACCGGCGACAACCTCTCCAAGACCTTCGGTCTGCCGCTGGTGGTCGAGCGGTCCGGCGACCGCTACACCGCCCGCGCCGCCTGAGCAGCCGACGGGGAGGGTGACCATGTCGCAGACCCGCGTGGTCGTCGTGGGCAGCGCCAACATGGACCTGGTCGCGATGGCGCCCTCGCTACCTCGGCCGGGCGAGACAATGCTCGGTACCGACTTCGTGATGGTGCCCGGCGGCAAGGGTGCCAACCAGGCGGTCGCCGCCGTCCGGGCCGGCGCCTCCTGTGTCTTCCTCGGCGCCATCGGCTCGGATGCCTTCGGCGTCACCCTCAAGGCCCGGATCACCGCGGCCGGTGTGGACACCAGTCATCTGCGCGTGGTCTACGGCGCGTCCGGCGTGGCGCTGGTGATGGTCAACGCGCAGGGGGAGAACGCCATCATGGTGACCCCCGGCGCCAACGACGCGCTTGTCGGTCTCACCGACGACGAACTCGCGGCGATACGCGCGGCGGACGTCCTGGTCGCCCAGCTGGAGATCCCGGTGCAGACCGTGGCCGCCGCCGCTGTGGCCGCCCGCGCCGCCGGCACCCGGGTCATCCTGAACGCCGCACCGGCCCGGGACCTGCCGCCGGAACTGCTCGCCGCCGTCGACCTGCTTGTCGTCAACGAGGGCGAGGCGCAGGCGTTCACCGGCCGGGGCCGGGAGGAACCGCGCGCTCTGCTCGACCTGGTGCCCCGCGCCGTGCTCACCCTCGGCGACGCGGGCGCCTGGTACGTCGACCGGGACGGCACCGAGGCGCACGTGCCCGCGGTACCCGTCGACGTGGTCGACTCCACCGCCGCCGGTGACGCGTTCACGGCCGCGCTTGCCGTCGGCTGGGGCGAAGGTCGGGACGTTGTCGACGCGGTGCGCTGGGCGTCGGCGGCCGGCGCTGCCTGCGTCCGCAAGCTCGGTGCCTCGGTGGCACTGCCGCGACGCGCCGAGATCGACGAGCTGTACGCCCCGGGCTGACCTCCGGCTACCGCAGCCCGCCGCGCACGGCGCCGACGCGGAAAGCCCTGCGGTACGCCGTCGGTGACGTCAACATGAGCCGTCCGAAGTGGTGGCGGTAGGTGACCGCCGTGTCGAACCCCACTGCCGTGGCGACCTGCTCGACCGGGGTGTCCGACTCCTCAAGCAGCGCCAGACTGGCGCGGACCCGCTTGTCGATCAGCCAGCGGATCGGGCTGGTACCGGTGGCCTGGGCGAAGTGCCGCAGGTAGGTGCGAGGCGACATGTGCGCCTGCTGGGCGAGCCGGGCGACGGTCAGTGGCTCGGCGAGATGCGCGAGCGCCCAGTCGATGCTGCCCGCGATCCGGTCGTCGTCGGTGCCGGCCGGCACGGCCGCCTCGACGAACTGCGCCTGCCCGCCGTCGCGGTGCGGCGGAATCACCAGCCGCCGGGCCACCGCGTTGGCGATCGCCGCACCGTGATCGCGCCTGATCACGTGGACGCAGAGGTCCAGGCCGGCAGCGCTGCCGGCACTGGTGAGCAGGTCACCGTCGTCGAGGTAGAGCACGTCCGGGTCGACCTGGACGCGGGGGTACCGGCGGGCCAGTAGTTCCGCGTACCGCCAGTGGGTGGTGGCTCGACGGCCGTCCAGGATCCCCGCGCCGGCAAGTGCGAACGCACCCGAGCAGATCGACATGATCCGCGCACCGTCGCGGTGTGCCCGACGCAGCGCGGCGACCAGCCCGGGTGACGGGTCCGCTGTCACGTCCGGCACGCCGGGCACGATGACCGTCCGCGCCGCCGCCAGCTCCGCCAGGCCGTACGGGGTGTGCAGGCTGGCGCCACCTACCACCGGCACCGGCCCTGGCCGCTCGGCGCAGACCACCAGGTCGTACCAGTCGACGTCGAACTCCGGCCGGGGCAGCCCGAACACCTCGGTGACGATGCCGGTCTCGAACACCGACATCCCCGGGTACGCGAGCACCGCGACGCGGTGACGGTCTGCCGGCCGCCGGCGCGTCGACGGTCGGCGCGGCTCGCTGACAGTGGTGCGGCTCGGCATGGCGGGATGTTAGCGCAGGTTGTCGTTCCCGCCACTCGCCCCGATCCGGCGACCACGGCCACGATCGGTGCATGACCTTCGCCTTCGCCGTCCCAGCGGCCGACCCGGCTACCGCCGCCGCCCACTTCCTCGCCCGGCTCAGCGTCGAGACCGACGTCAGCGACGTCCACGCCGACCTGTCCGCCCGTACCCCCGGTCTGGTGGTTGTCGACTCCCGGGGGGAGGCGGCCTGGGGCCAGGGGCACCTGCCCGGGGCCGTGCACCTACCCACCGCCGAGATCGCCGCCCGGGCGGCCGGGTTGATCCCCGCCGGCACGGCGGTGGTCACCTACTGCTGGGGGCCGGGCTGCAACGGCGCGACCAGGGCGGCGCTGGAGTTCGCCCGGCTCGGCTACCAGGTCAAGGAAATGATCGGCGGGTTCGAGTACTGGGTGCGGGAGGGGCTGCCGGTGGTGACGGAGACGGGACTGACCCGACGTCCGGTGGACGACCTGACCGCGCCCACCGCGACGATCACCTGCGACTGCTGAGCCCGCCCTCGGACCTGGCGCGGCTCAGCTGGCGGAGTCGTCGCCGAGCTTCTCGCCCCGCCGACGCAGCATGCCCAGGCCGGGGATGCCGGCCACGGCGAGCTTGAGGTCGCGGGTGACGTCCAGCAGGTCGTGCAGGTCGGGGCCGACCCGGTCCAGGGTGGCCAGGATCGGCAGGATGTCGGCGGTCAGGTGCGCCTTGAGCTTGGGCAGCTCGTCGATCAGGTGGATCGCTGCGGTGATCTCCTCGTGGCTCAATTCCTCGACGAACCGCTCGGTCATCGGGGCGGCCTTGCGCAACGCCGGCTCGTACGCGGCAAGGAGTTCGGCCGCCGTCGTCGCGGCCTGAGCAGCGCTCGCCACAGTGACCGCTGCGGTGCCGGCGACCGTCTCGGCCTCGGCGACCACCGTGCCGGCGGCCCGGGAAACCTGCTCGGCCTCCCGGACGACAACGGCGGCGGCCGCCGCGACCTCGGTGGCCGTGTCGATGGCGGTGGTCGCGGCGGCGCTGATGACCGCCACCTCGCGGACCGCGCCCTCGGCATCGGTGAGCACCTGATCGGTCCGGTCCAGGGTCGTCTCGATCCGGTCCACCACGCCGTTGATCCGGGCCAGCAGCGCCTCCACCCCGTCCAGCACCGCGAACGCGCGGGCGGGCACGGCGGCGAACGAGGCGGCCGAGCCCATCGCCTGGTCGAGAGCGGAGCGGGTCAGTCCGACCACCGCAGATGGAGTGGGGAGGGGAATCGCCATGGGATCAAGTGTGCGTCGGTCGCGCCACAAGCGCTCGTCCGGCGGAGTCGCCGGCAGCCCCTTCGACGGTAGGGTGCCGGCATGCCGGCACCCTCGCCGCACCGCCCGCCGAGCACCCGGACCACCGTTCTGCTCGCCGTGCTCGCGGCGGTCGCCGCCGCGCTCGGCACGCTGGTGCTGGTCCGAGCCGACGACGGCCTCACCGTCCGGCAGGTCACCGTCGGCGGTGTGCCAATGACCGAGGTACGCGCCGGTGCGCCGCCACCGGGCGTACGGCGGCCGGGTGTGGTGATCGCACACGGGTTCGCCGGCTCTGCCCGGCTGATGCGCCCGATCGCCGACACCGTGGCCCGTCGAGGGGCCGTCGCGCTGCTGTTCGACTTCGCCGGTCACGGTGCCAACCCGGCTCGACTCGGTGCCGACATGTCTTCCGCGAGGCTGGCGGCCGACGTGGACGCCGCCGTCATCCACGTGCGTTCACTGTCCGACGTGGACCCGAACCAGATCATGCTGGTGGGGCACTCGATGGGCGCCGGTGCCGTCACCCGGTACGCCGTCGACCATCCGGAGATCGCCCGTACCGTGGCGATCTCGCTGCCCAGCGCCGGCGAGCTGCCACCCGGCCGGCCGGCGGAGCTGCTGCTCATCGTGGGAGGCGCGGAGTTCCCAGTGTTCCGGCGCGCGGCCGACGACGCCGTCGGGCGGGGCGCGGCGGTGAGCCGACGGCCAGCGGTGGCGGTGCCCGGTGTCGAGCACATCTCGGTGCTCTTCGCCCCGCGTACCCATCAGGAGATCGCCGACTGGCTGCCCAGCACCGACGGGACGGCCGCGCCACGGCCTCTTGTCCGGCTCGCCGGGGCGGCGCTGCTGGTGCTGGCGTTCGGCGTCGGGGTGGTCCCGCTCGCGGCGCTACTCCTGCCGAGACGGGGTGCCGGTCCGGAGCGGCCCGGGCGGAGGGCTCCGCTCGGTGGCCTGACCCTGTTCGGGCTGACGACGTCAGCCGCCGGGGCCGGTGCGGTCGCCGCGGCGGTGTTGCGGACCAACCGCCTGCCACTCGCCGTCGGTGGCTACGTCGCAGGCTTCCTGCTTGTCACCGGCCTCCTGGTGGCCGCCGGGCATCGCTGGCTGCCGCGACCGCCCTCCCCGAGCGCTCCGGCGCCGGCACCGACCGCCGTCGAGGCAGGTCGCAGGGCTCCGGACCGGGTCGCCGTCGCGGCTGGTCCTTCGGCGCGGGCCCGGGCCGTCGTCGCGGCGTTGGCCCTGACCGGGTACGCGGTTCTCGCCGTCGCGCTGCCGATCCACCTGGGCCTGACGTCGGCGCGGCCGGTGGGCGCCCGCTGGTGGCTGCTCCCGCTGGTGCTGGGCGCGTGTCTGTTGTACCTGCTGGGCGTCGAGCTGGTCGCCGACGGCCGGACCTGGCGACACCTGCTTGTCGTCGGCGTCACCGTGCCGGTGCTGACCATGGCGGCGCTTGTCGGCGTGGCACCGGGCTTCGTGCTGCTCGTGGTGCCGTTGTTCGTGCTGCTCCTCGGCTGGCACGCCATCTGGGCGGCGGTGCTGCGTCGCTACGCCGCCCCGCGCTGGCTGTTGGCAGTGGTGGGTGCCGCCATCGTGGGCTGGCCGATCGCCACCACACTGCCGCTGAACTGACAGGTGGTCGGTTCAACGGTGGTCGCCCTGCTGTTCGACGGCCCGTTGCACGGCCCGGTAGATCTGCCCGAACCGCAACGCGTCCGGCGTACGCAGCAGCAACTGTTCCTGACCGTGGTGTTGCACCCACAACTCGTGCACGTGGCTGCCGCGCTCGTAGGACCGGTCCAACCAGCCGAGCGGGATCTCCAGGAACGGTGTCAACGCCAGCGCTCCCACCGCGCAGGCGGCCAGGATGATCAACGCCAGCTGCCAGTTGCCCCGGTCCTGCGCCGACCAGGCAAGCGAGAGCACGCACACCACAGCGACGAGCGGCGGCAGCGACAGCAGCAGCACCAGGACACCGCGCCCCAGCACACGGCCGCGTACCGCGAGGGTCTTCGGGCCCCGCGCGTGCCAGACGAATGTCACATCCGACAGGGCGATCACGTGACCACCTGCCCGGATCGACTCGGAGGTCACCTGCACCGCGTCGTCCCGGTAATAGAGGGTCATCACTAAGCTTAACCACTGGCGGGCAACCCGGAGCTGAATCGTTCACGACATCGCTGACCCAGGCGTCCTTGACTTGCGGCTCTGCCCGCACCGAGGATGACAGTGATGAGCTTCGATCACGGGGGATCGTTGATGAGGAATCGCATCGTCTACTCGGCCATTGCCGCGCTCGCCGCCGCCTCCGCGGCCCTCGCCGTGGTGCCTCCGGCATCCGCCGCCGGCGGGTGCGCCGTGCAGATGCAGAGCAATTACCAGTACCAGTCGATGCTCCGGGGCGACATCACCGTTGTGAGCGTGGGCCGGTCGCTGTCGGACTGGACGCTCCGCTTCCAGGTCCGATACCCGAGCGAGCAGGTCAAACACGTCGACGGCGTCCGCTGGGAGCAGCGCGGCGATCAGGTCACGCTGCGCAGCCTGCCCGGCAGCGTCCTGCCGGCGGACCGGCGGATCTCCTTCGAGTACGTCATGACGTACGGGGTCAAGCGCAGCGGACCGGTCACCTTCACCCTCAACGGCGTCACCTGCGGGACCACCCTGCCGCCATCGTCCACGCCCGCCCCGACGGTTTCGGCCACGCCCGCCCCGACGGTCTCGGCCACACCCAATCCGACGACGAGCCCGGCGCCGAGTCAGTCGGCCAGTCCCGGCCCGGATCCGAACAGGCCGGTCGTGCGGATCACGCGGCCCGAGAACGGTGACCACTTCTTCGCCCCGGCGACGATCAATGTGGAGGCCGTCGCCACGGCCGCGCCGGGCCGGCGGATCACCCGGGTCGAGTTCTTCGGCACCGGCAACACGTCGGAGCCGGTCCCGCTCGGCATCGATACGACGGCGCCCTACACGGCCCAGTGGCGTGACGTGCCGGCCGGCGGGTACAACCTGTTCGCCTGGGCGTACGACGACCAGGGCGCGAAGCAGGCCGCCACCGCCCCGTTCGTCCGGGTGCTCACGCCAGGTCAGGAGCGACAGGCGCCGTACGTAAGCGTGGTGGGGAACCGTCTCTGGGGCATTTCCCCTGTCGTCGACGCGGTGGCTCCCCGACCGCTGGCGCCGTTGGCGCGTACCGGTGCCGAGTCCCGATGCGTGAACGGAGTTGGGATCTGGGACGGCCCGGTCGACGCGAACGCCGTGGCCGGGCTCGTCGCACGTGGCTTCCGGGCGGCGTACATCTCGCTCAACGAGGCTTGCTGGCTCGGCCTGTCGTACGTCGACCCGCGCTATGGCGGCGAACCGTACCGGCAGGAGGTGGTGGCCTACACGCACCGGCTGATCGCCGCCGGCATCACGCCGATCGTCGCGCTCACCTGGAGTCACGGCCGCTACATCGGACCGGGTGCGACGTGCCGGGACGAGCGGGCGGTCTGCGCCAAGCCGATGCCGGACGCCACACACGCCATCGACTTCTGGCAGAGCGTCGGTCAGACCCTCGGCACCGAGGCGGTGGTGTACGACCTGTTCACGGCGCCGTACCCGGACCGGGCGATAGGGAATCCGGCCTTGGCGTGGACGTGCTGGCGTGAGGGTGACCTGGCGTGTTCCGCGCTCGGCTATCCGGCGGTCGGCATGCGGTTGCTGCTGGCCGCGGTGCGGACCGGTTCTGCCGGCGTGCTGCTCGCCAGCGGGCTCGATGGCGGCAACGACCTTTCCCGGTGGGCCGCGTACCGGCCGGAAGACCCGGTCCACAACGTGGCCGCTGCCTGGCGGCCGACGACACCTGGCGACTGCCGGCCGCCGGCGCTGACACAGGCGCCCGTCGTCGTCACGGCCGCCTGCCGTTAGGACAGCCCGCCTGCCCGGGAGGGCTAGCGGCGGGCGGCGGGGCGGCGGGGCTGGCTGTGCTCGACGGCCCGTTGCAGCGCCCGGTAGATCTGGCCGAAGCGCAGCGCGTCGCCGGTCTGCAACAGCCGCACCGGATGGCCGCGCCAGCGGACCCAGATCTCCAGTTGCCGGCTGCCCCTGGCGTAGGAGCGGTCGAGGTGTTCGAAGAGGAAGTCGGCGACCGGGCCGACGGCGAGGCCGACGAGCACGGAGGCGCCGACGATCGCGATCGTCACGGTGGGGGAGCGCTGCAACCAGACGGCCACGCCGATGCCGAGCACTGCCGCCACAAGGGGGCCGGCCAGCGCCGCGCCGATCGCACCTCGACCGACGAGGACGCGCCAGGAACGGCTGCCCCGGCGGTGCCAGACCATGGTGATCTGGTCCAGGGGGTAGCTGCGGCCGTCGACCCGGACGGCGGTGGAGGTGACCTGCACCGACTTGTCGTCGTAATACGTGACCATGGCTGTACTCCCACCTGCGGGACTGACACCACACTACTTACCCAAACGAGCCGGGTCGTAAGGTTGGCACGCGACTTCGACGAGGAAGTGAGGGCAGCGTGGGCGAGTTCGTTCGGCTGGAGACCAAGGACGGCATCGGCACGATCCGGCTGGAGCGGCCGCCGATGAACGCGCTCAACACCCAGGTGCAGGAGGAGTTGCGCGCCGCCGCGACGGACGCCACCGCCGACCCCGAGGTCCGCGCCGTCATCGTGTACGGCGGCGAGAAGGTCTTCGCCGCGGGCGCGGACATCAAGCAGATGGCCGAGATGTCCTACGTGGATATGGCCGACCGGGCGGCTGCCCTGTCCAGTGCGCTCGGTGCGATCGCCCGCATCCCCAAGCCGGTGGTCGCGGCGATCACCGGGTACGCCCTCGGCGGCGGCTGCGAGCTGGCGCTTGCCTGCGACTGGCGCGTGGTGGCCGAGGACGCCAAGCTCGGCCAGCCGGAGATCAAGCTGGGCATCATCCCCGGTGCCGGCGGCACGCAGCGGCTGGCCCGCCTTGTCGGCCCGGCCCGTGCCAAGGATCTGATCATGTCCGGGCGGATGGTGGACGCGCAGGAGGCGCTGCGGATCGGTCTTGCCGACCGGGTCGTCCCGGCCGCCGAGGTGTACGACGCTGCCGTAACGCTCGTCAAGCCGTACCTCGATGGGCCTGTTCAGGCGCTGCGGGCGGCGAAGCTGGCTGTCGACGGCGGCCTGGACATGGACCTGAACTCGGGCCTGGCGTGGGAGAGCCAGCTCTTCGCGGCGCTGTTCGCGACCGACGACCGGCGCGAAGGCATGGCGGCGTTCGTCGAGAAGCGCAAGCCGGGCTTTACGGGTCGCTGACCCGCGCGGGTGCGCGGATCGTCGATCGAGCGGTGAATCGAGAACGGTTCACATTCGGTCTACCGGCCAGTAGCGTGGGCCCTCGGTCATGAGGCACGAAGGGAAGCGGCGAATGACGGAGCGGATCGAGGGTCACGGCGGGGAGTTGGCGCTGGCGGCACTTCGCGCGCACGGCGTACGGGAGATGTTCACGCTGTCGGGTGGGCACGTCTTCCCGCTCTACGACGCCGCGCACAAGAGCGACTTCCCGATCTACGACGTCCGGCACGAGCAGTCCGCGGTGTTCGCCGCCGAGGCGGTGGCCAAACTCCAGCGCCGTCCGGGCCTCGCCGTGCTCACCGCCGGGCCTGGCGTCACCAACGGCATCTCGGGCATGACCAGCGCCTTCTTCAACGCCTCCCCGGTGCTTGTGCTCGGGGGCCGGGCGCCGGCGTTCCGCTGGGGCTCGGGCAGCCTCCAGGAGATGGACCACCTCCCGCTTGTCGCCCCGGTCACCAAGCACGCCGAGACGGTCTTCAGCACCGACGACATCCCGCGCGCGATCGACACGGCCCTCACCGCCGCGCTCACCCCGCACCGCGGCCCGGCGTTCCTGGACTTCCCGCTGGAGACGGTCTTCTCGGTCTCCGAGGCGGACGTACCAGCGCCGACAGGCGTCGACCCGGTCGAACCGGACCTGGACGAGGTCGGGCGGGCCGCGACGCTCATCGCCGGCGCGCAGCGACCGGTCATCATCGCCGGTTCGGACGTGTACGCCGGTGACGCGGTCGCCGCGCTGCGGGAGGCCGCCGAGGCGTTGCAGGTGCCGGTCTTCACCAACGGGATGGGCCGCGGATCGCTGCCGCCGGAGCACCCCCTCGCCTTCGCCAAGGCCCGCCGGGCCGCGCTCTCCGGCGCCGACGTCGTCGTGGTGGTCGGCACCCCGCTGGACTTCCGGCTCAGCTTCGGTGACTTCGGAGACGCCAAGGTGGTGCACATCGTCGACGCGCCCAGCCAGCGGGCGACGCACGTGCAGCCGGCGGTCGCCCCCGCCGGTGACCTGCGCCTGATCCTCTCCGCGCTTGCCGACCACGCCGGTGACCGGGCCGACCACTCCGACTGGATTGCCGACCTGCGCATCGCCGAGGACGCGGCGAAGGCCCGCGACGCCGCCGAGATGGCAGCCGAGACCGACCCGATCCGCCCGGCCCGGATCTACGGCGAGCTGCGCCGGGTGCTGGCCCGCGACGCGATCACCATCGGCGACGGCGGCGACTTCGTCTCGTACGCCGGCCGTTACCTGGAGCCCGCGCAGCCGGGCACCTGGCTGGACCCGGGCCCGTACGGGTGCCTGGGCACCGGCATGGGCTACGCGATGGGCGCCCGGGTCAGCCACCCGGACCGGCAGATCTGCGTGCTGATGGGCGACGGCGCTGCCGGTTTCTCGTTGATGGACGTGGAGTCGCTTGTCCGCCAGAAGCTGCCAGTCGTGATGGTGGTCGGCAACAACGGCATCTGGGGCCTCGAGAAGCACCCGATGCGGGCCATGTACGGCTACGACGTGGCCGCCGACCTCCAGCCGGAGCTGCGCTACGACACGGTGGTCAGCGCACTCGGCGGCGCGGGGGAGACGGTCGCCAAGGCAGCCGATCTGGGGCCGGCGCTCCAGCGGGCGTTCGACGCCGGCGTGCCGTACCTGGTGAACGTGCTCACCGACCCGACCGACGCGTACCCCCGGTCGTCGAACCTGGCCTGAGTCGCGGCCGCCGCCGTCGCCCCCAGCGGGGCGACCGCGGGCTGCTTCAGACCTCGGGTCGCTCGTCCTCGCGTGGCGGGTCACCGTCGCGGCGGCGCAGGTCGTCCTCGCGACGGCGCAGGTCCTCTTCCCAGCGGCGGAAGAGGTCCTCGTCCTGCTCCTTGGCGCGGTCCTGCACGGAGCGGAGGAACTCCGGGTCGTCGTCGGGGGCCAACGGTTGGCGCTGGGCCGTGCCGCTGACGCCCGGCCAGATCTTGCTGATGCCGGTGGCGGCACCGGGGGTGCGTTGCCGTCCGGCGACGAACCAGGCGATCGACCCGACCAGCGGGAAGAACAAGATGATCAGCGCCCAGACGATCCGGGGGAGGGTGCGGATCTGGTCCTCCTCGGCAGAGAGACAACTGATCAGAGCGCAGGCGGCGAGGACAACCTGCGCCAGGAATAGGAGTATGAAGAGCCGGGCCATGCACCTATGATGGCGCACCGCGTCGCATCACCCCAGTCGGTGAACCGTCAGTGTCACTCCCAGTAGTGCGAATCCGACAGTGCCCAGCGCGACCAGGGGCAGGACGCGACCGCCTGTGGGCGCCGCGCCGGTGCCGGTGCTGCGCCGCCAGCAGAGCGAGAGAACCGCACCCCAGAGCAGCACCGCCGCACCGGCGAGCAGCGCACCGACAGGGCCGTCGTCGGCCCCCAGCCGGACGGTGAGAGCGGTCACCACGGTCACCGTCAGTAGTGTGCGCCGCCAGGCCAGGCGGGTCCGCTCCGGTTGCAGCCCCGGGTCGCGTACGCCGCTCACTGCTCCCCGACCGCCCGGCTCAGCACCGCGATCACCAGCAGCACCGCGCCAGCGCCGACGGAGAGGGCGAGGATGGCGGGGAAGCGGGAGGCGGGCAGCTCCTCGCCGAGCCGGATGGCCCGCTCAGTTCGCGCCCAGTGGTCGACAGCGCGGACCGCGACGGCGGCGCCGAGCAGCAGCAGCGTGACCGCGATGGTTTCCCGCAGGTGGTCGACGGCCAGCGGCGGCAGGAACTGCGCCGCGGCCAGCCCGCCGCCGACAAGCGCCAGGCTGGTGCGCAGCCAGGCCAGGAACGTCCGCTCGTTGGCCAGGGAGAACCGGTAGTCCGGTGTCTCGCCGACGGCGCGCATATCCGCCGGGTCGAACCAACGTCTGATGGCCTGCCACACGCCGTCAATTATCCGCTTCCCATCCGCCTTAGCCTGGGCCGGTGACCGATATCGACGTGCTGACCCTGCGTACCGCCTATGACAACCAACTCCGCCCGGAGATCCCCGACCCGATTCCGGCCGGCGTGACCGTCGAGCGGGACGGCCCGCTGGTCCGAGTCATCGGGCTCGACGCTGGCGGGTTCCTCACCTACCGGGACCTCGGCGGCCTGACCGACGAGGCGCTTGACGAGTTGATCGCCCGTCAGGTGGAGCTGTTCCGGGAGCGCGGCCAGTCGGTGGAGTGGAAGCTCAACGAGCACGACGAGCCGGCCGACCTGGCGGACCGCCTGCGCGCCGCCGGGTTCGTCGCGCAGGAGCGGGAGACCGTCGTGATCGGGCCGGTCGCGCCGCTGGCCGCCGCACTGCCTGTCGCCCCCGAGGGGGTACGCCTGCGTGAGGTGACGTCCCGGGCGGACCTGGAGCGGATCGTCGCCATGGAGGAGGAGGTGTGGCAGGAGGACCGCTCGCACCTGGTGACGGGGCTGGCCAAGGAGATCGACGCCGACCCGCACTCGATCACCGTGGTGGTGGCCGAGGCGGGCGAGACCGTGGTGAGTGCCGGCTGGGTGCGCTTCCCTGCGAACACCGGCTTCGGCACGCTCTGGGGTGGCTCCACGCTGCCGCAGTGGCGTCGTAAGGGCATCTACCGGGCGCTTGTCACCTACCGGGCACGGCTGGCCGACCAGCGGGGTCGGACGCTGTTGCAGGTGGACGCCTCCGAGGACAGCCGGCCCATTCTCCAGCGGCTCGGTCTGGTCCCGGTCACGACCACCACCCCGTACGTCTACACTCCGTGATCATGGAGCAGCGGTTGACGGTCGAGGAGCGGCTGACCCTCAAGACGGGCGCCTTCGGCGCTGTCGTCCTGGTCTCCAACGCCGACCCGGGCGTGGTGGCGCTGTTCCGGGAGAGCTTCGCCGCGTCCGGGGCACTGGCCGACGCCAGCGGTCTGGTCAAGGACGCGCTGACCACCGGCCCGCTGCCCCAACTTCCCCGCACCTCCCAACTGGAGATCGAGTCGGTGGTGCTGCCCGCGCTGGGCAGGGCGGTACGGATCCTGCGGGAGAAGTCGCCGGCGGACGTCGAGGCGTACCGGTCGGTGGTGTTGACCGCGGCGGACCGGGTGGCCCGGGCGCACGACGGTGTGACCTCGGCGGAGGCCGCGGTCATCGACCAGATCCGGGGTGCGTTGACCGAGCCGGCCTGAGGGCGGCCGTGGGTGAGCTGTGTCACCCTGAGTGCCCGGCGGTCGCAACCTACTGACAGGTAACATTGCGTCGTGGGCAACTGCACAGCAGCCCGAGGTTGACCTGGCGTCAACCGACGCGCGAGGCTGCGGCCCAGACCGGGCGAGCCAAATCGCACCACCACACAGGAGGGTCGTCGAAGCGCGATGAATATCGTCGTACTCGTCAAGCAGGTGCCTGATTCGGGCGCGGACCGCAACCTGCGCAATGACGACAACACCGTCGACCGCGGTTCGGCGAACAACGTGATCAACGAGATGGACGAGTACGCCATCGAGGAGGCGCTGAAGATCAAGGAAGCGCACGGTGGCGAAGTCACGATCCTGACCATGGGTCCGGACCGGGCGACCGAGTCGATCCGCAAGGCCCTGTCCATGGGCCCGGACAAGGCCGTTCACGTGGTGGATGACGCCCTGCACGGTTCCTGCGCGGTGGCCACCTCGAAGGTCCTCGCCACCGCCCTCGGCCAGCTGAACGCCGACCTGGTGATCTGCGGCGCCGAGTCCACCGACGGTCGCGTCCAGGTCATGCCGCACATGATCGCCGAGCGGCTCGGCGTCGCGGCGCTCACCGGCGCGCGCAAGCTCACCGTCGACGGCTCCACCCTGACCGTCGAGCGGCAGACCGAGGAGGGCTACGAGGTCGTCACCGCCTCCACGCCGGCCGTGGTCTCCGTCTGGGACACCATCAACGAGCCGCGCTACCCGTCGTTCAAGGGCATCATGGCCGCCAAGAAGAAGCCGGTGCAGACGCTCTCGCTGGCCGACCTCGGCGTCGCGCCCACCGAGGTGGGCTTCGACGGTGCCACCAGCGCCGTCGTGGAGCACAGCAAGCGTCCGCCGCGCTCCGGCGGTGCCAAGATCACCGATGAGGGCGAGGGCGGCGTCAAGCTGGTCGAGTTCCTCGCCACCGAAAAGTTCGTGTGAGAGCGGGTCTGGACATGTCTGAGGTTCTCGTCGTCGTCGAAGCCACGAAGGAATTCGGCGTCAAGAAGGTCACCCTGGAGATGCTCACCCTCGCCCGTGAGCTGGGCACCCCGAGCGCTGTAGTGCTCGGTGGCGCTGGCGCAGCGGAGGCGCTGAGCGCCAAGCTGGGCGAGTACGGCGCGGAGAAGATCTACGCCGCCGAGGGTGACGAGATCGACGGCTACCTGGTGGCGCCCAAGGCCACAGTGCTGGCCGAACTGGTCCAGCGTGTGCAGCCGGCCGCCGTGCTGCTTGCGTCGGCCCAGGAGGGCAAGGAGATCGCCGCCCGGCTCGCCGTCAAGCTCGACAACGGCATCCTGACCGACGTGGTCGGCCTCGATGCGGACGGCACCGCCACCCAGGTCGCCTTCGCCGGCTCCGCCATCGTCAAGTCCAAGGTCACCAAGGGCCTGCCCCTGGTCACCGTCCGGCCCAACTCGGTCACCCCGAGCCCGGCGGCGGCCACCCCGGCGATCGAACAGCTCACCGTGTCGGTCACCGACACCGACAAGCTGGCGAAGGTCGTCGAGCGGGTCGCCGAGCAGAAGGGCTCCCGCCCCGAGCTGACCGAGGCCGGCGTGGTCGTCTCCGGTGGTCGCGGTGTCGGCAACGCCGACAACTTCAAGCTGGTCGAGGAACTGGCCGACCTGCTCGGCGGTGCCGTGGGCGCGTCCCGCGCGGCCGTCGACTCCGGCTTCTACCCGCACCAGTTCCAGGTGGGCCAGACCGGCAAGACGGTCTCCCCGCAGCTCTACGTCGCGCTCGGCATCTCCGGTGCCATCCAGCACCGGGCCGGCATGCAGACCTCCAAGACCATCGTCGCGGTCAACAAGGACGGCGAGGCGCCGATCTTCGAGCTGGCCGACTTCGGCGTGGTGGGCGACCTGTTCAAGATCGTCCCGCAGGCCGCTGAGGAGATCCGCAAGCGCAAGTGACGCTGCGCGTACGTCGATTCGGCCGTCGCCCGGTGATCCGGGCGGCGGCCGATGTCGTGGTGGGGCGTTGATCGACCGGCCGGTTGTGGCGGCTCGGGCGTGGCGGGGAGCGGATCGGCGGCCAGTGTCGTGATGGGGAGCTGATCGGCGGGCCGGGGAGCTGAGCCGGCCCGCCGATCAGCCCGTCAAGGTGCCCCTCAGCAGACTGTCGCCGGAGTGGGCGGGCTTGTTGTCGTACTGCTCGGCGGAGACGTCCACCACCGAGTAGGCACTCAGGTCGACGTTGGGTGGCAGCGGGAGCAGCGCGTCCGAACCCCCACCCAGCGTGCCGACCGAAAACATCTGCATCGTCGTCGGGTTGATGAGCCAGACCTCGTAGTACCCCGGCACGCTCGGGAGATTCGCCACATGCAGATGTAGTTGGCCGCCGTCGAGAACACGGGCGTCGCCGGTGGCCGTGGGAGGCGTCGACCCGTACGCCGCCAGAGGCGCCTGTGCCACCACCGCCGGTGTCGGATCCGGCGGCGGATCGTCCGGCCGCAGCACGGACACCGTGCCCACCACCCCGACCGCCGCAGCGGCGGCTGCTGTCACCGCGGTGGCCGCCCAGCGCGACCAGCCGCGTCGACGGGCCCGTGACCTGCCGCTCGACCGACCTTCCGACCAGTGGCTGCCGGCACCCGGCACCTCAGGACCGGCCGTCGTGCCGCTGACCGACCGCTCGGCTGTCGGCTCGCTGACCGACCGCTCGGTCGGCTTGTTGATCGGTCGCTCCGGAGTCGGGCCGCTGACCTGCCGCTCCGCGCTCGTGCCGCTGAGCGGCTGGTCGACGGTCTGCTGGCGGGGGGCTCCGGTAAGCGACGGCAGTGCCTGCGCAGCGCTGATCTCCGCGGCGATGCCCTGCCAGATGTGCTCGGGCGGGTCGGGCAGGTCAGCCAGGCCCTGCGTCTCCGCACCGAGCCCGGCCACCTGCTGAAGGGCAGTCAGCTCGGCCCGGCAGTGCTCACAGGTGTCGAGGTGGGTGCTCTCCCCGTTGGCCGCCTCGCTCTCACCGAGCGCCAGATAGACCAGCCGGTCGTGGTCCAGGTGCTGCACCGTCCACCTCCCATCTGCGTTTCAAGCTCGCCATACCGCGTCGAATGTGACTCTTCACGGTGCCCAACGGCACCCCTGTCACCGCCGCTATCTGCTGGTGTGTCAGGTCGTCGTAGAAGGCCAACTCCAGCATGCGTCGCTGGTCGTCGGGCAGTCGGGCCAGCTCGTCGGCGATCACCAGCCGGTCCACCACCCGATCCGGGTCGGGGCCGGTCTGCGCCGGCTCGGGCAGCTTCCGGACCGTCTCCACCACACGGGTCTCGCGGGCCGACGCCCGCATCCGGTCGATCACCTTGCGTCGGCCGATGCCGAGCAGCCAGCCGATCAACGAACCCTTGGACGGGTCGAAGGTGTCCCTTCCCAACCAGGCGGCGACGAACGTCGCCTGGGTCACGTCCTCGGCGTCGGCACGGTTGGCCAGCATGGACGTCGCCAGGTGAAGCACGGCACGGCCATAGCGGTCGTACGCCTCGCGGAGCGCCGCCTCGTCACCTTCGCGGAACCGGAGGGCTACGTCGTCCACCGGGGGATCCGGATTCTGTGGTGGCGCCGTCATCGGGCAGCTCGCCTTCGATGGGGCATACCCGACTGTAGCTGCCACAGCCTTCGCCCCACTTCCCCGGTCGATGTCATGTCACCTGCTCTTCGCTCCGCAGGCCCGATCCGGATGCGAAAGCCGTCGAAAAAGAAATCGCGTCCAGAGCGCATCCAGCCGTCGCGCAGCCGGCGTAACCCGTTCTGCAAGCCAGGCCTGACGAATCAGCAGTTATCACCAGGAGGCAGACACATGCAGCTCTCGTACATCCGTCGGGTCGCCGCGGGCGGCGCGGTCGCCGCGCTGGCGTTCGCCGGTGTCGGCGCGTTCACCGCCACCCCCGCGTTCGCCGCCACGTCGAAGGTCTCCGTCGTGCACGGCATCCCGGACACCCCGGTCGACGTCTACGTCAACGGCAAGAAGACGCTTGACAACTTCAAGCCCGGTGACGTGGCCGGCCCGCTGAACCTGGAGGAGGGCGACTACGACATCGCCCTCACCAAGCCGGGTGAGGCGCTCGACAAGGCGATCCTCAAGGTCGACGACGCCGCGGTGCCGGGCGGAGCGAACATCAGCATCGCCGCGCACCTCGACGCCGCCGGCACGCCGAAGATCACCCCGTTCGTGAACGACGTCTCGAAGGTCGGCGCCGGCAAGGCCCGCCTCATCGTGCGGCACACCGCCGCCGCCCCGGAGGTGGACGTACGCGCCGGCGGCACCCCGGTCTTCGAGGGCCTGACCAACCCGAACGAGGCGAAGGCCGACGTCGACGCCGGCACCGTGAAGGCGGACGTCGTGCTGGCCGGCACCGACACCGTGGCCATCGGCCCGGCGGACCTCAACCTCAAGGAGGGCACCGCGACGATCGTCTACGCGATCGGCTCCGCCGAGGGCAAGACCCTCGACGTGGTGGCCCAGACCATCACCGGCCTGCACTCCGCCCCGGGTGGCGTGCCGAGCGGTGACGGTGGCCAGGCCGGTACGGGCGTGGACACCTGGTGGTACGTGCTCACCGGCGTCGGCGTACTGCTGCTGCTCGGCGGCGGGGTGCGGGTCGCTACCGCGCGGACCGGTCGCCAGTGACGGTGCGCAACCGCGGCGCGCTGGCGGCCATGGCCGCCGGCGTTGCCGCGCTCACCGTCGCCACCCTGGTGGCCTGCGGCTCCCAGCCGGCCGAAAACGTCGGCGCGGAGGAGGCGAACGCGCTGGCCACCGCCACCGCGACCCCGCCGGTCACCGGGGACGTCCCGGTGGCCACCGGTGACCTGCCCACCGGCGCGAAGGTCATCCCGCCGGTGCGGCTCGTGATTCCCGAGATCGACGTCACCGCCACCGTCAACGCGGTCGGCATCAACGAACGGACAAACGAGTTCGAGGTACCGCCAAGCGTCGACCAGATCGGCTGGTACCGCTATGGTCCCGGCCTGGAGGCGGACGCCGGTTCGGTGGTCATCGCCGGTCACGTGGACAGCGCCAAGCAGGGCAAGGGTGCGTTCTTCCGGCTGCGCGAGCTGGACAAGGGCGACACGCTCACCGCTACCGGCCGCGACGGCAAGGAACGGAAGTACCGGGTCGTCGCCCGGGAGGAGTACGCCAAGACCAAGATCCCGCTGGACCGGTACTTCGCCCGCGACGGCGAAGCCCGACTGACTCTCATCACCTGCGGCGGGCCGTTCGACGCCAAGGCCCGGAAATACCGCGACAACATCGTCGTCACGGCGGTGCCGGCCTGATCGCGTACGACCGGCGCGGTGCCGGGGCGGGAGCATCCTCCCGCCCCGGCCGCGCTGCTCGCAGGGCTGGCATCGCTCCGGGTCCCCTCCGGCATCCGGCTGCCACCCTGTCGGCCGTAGGCTGAGCGGTGATGGCTTACCTGGATCACGCGGCGACCACTCCGATGCTCGACGAAGCGCTGGAGGCGTACGTCGCTACCGCCCGCGAGGTCGGCAACGCGTCGTCACTGCACGCGGCCGGTCGGCATGCCCGTCGCCGCGTCGAGGAGTCACGCGAGCGGGTGGCAGCGGTGCTGGGCGCCAGGCCATCCGAAGTGATCTTCACGGGTGGCGGCACCGAAAGCGACAACCTCGCCGTCAAGGGCATCTTCTGGGCCCGCCGGGGTGCCCGCCCCGACTGCCTGCGGGTCGTGTCCAGCGCCATCGAGCATCACGCCGTGCTGGACTCGGTCGACTGGCTCGCCGAGCATGAGGGCGCCGAGGTCGGCTGGCTGCCTGTGGACTCCGTCGGCCGCCTCGACCCGGAGGACCTCCGTGCCGAGTTGACCACGTACGCCGATCGGGTGGCCCTGGTCACGGCCATGTGGGCGAACAACGAGGTCGGCACCGTGCAGCCGGTCGCCGAGCTGGCCGCCGTCGCTGCCGAACACGGCGTACCGTTCCACACCGACGCCATCCAGGCCGTCGGCCAGGTGCCAGTCGACTTCGCCGCCAGCGGGGCCGCCGCACTGACCGTGACCGGGCACAAGCTGGGCGGGCCGACCGGGGTGGGCGCACTGCTGCTCGCCCGGGACGTGGCGGCCACCCCGCTGCTGCACGGCGGTGGGCAGGAACGCGACGTCCGGTCCGGCACACTGGACACGGCCGGCATCGTCGCCTTCGCGGTCGCCGTGGAGACGGCGGTGAAGGGCCAACAGGAGTACGCCGCCCGCGTCGCCGCCCTCCGCGACAACCTGATCGAGCGGGTCCGCCGCGCGGTGCCCGAGGCGATCTACAACGGCGACCCGACCGACCGGCTGCCCGGCAACGCGCACTTCTCCTTCCCGGGCTGTGAAGGCGACGCCCTGCTGCTCCTGCTCGACGCCCAGGGCATCGCCTGCTCGACAGGCTCGGCCTGCTCGGCCGGGGTGGCCCAGCCCTCGCACGTACTCCTGGCGATGGGCGCCGACGACGACCGTGCCCGCTCCTCGCTGCGCTTCACGCTCGGTCACACCAGCACCCAGGCCGACGTGGACGCCCTCGTCGCAGCCCTCCCGGCAGCCGTCGACCGAGCGCGCCGAGCAGCCTCCCCCCGCACCCCCCGCTAACAGCCCCACCCCTCCGTCCCCTCCTTCTCGCGCGATCTTGCACTTTCAGTCGCGGATTTGCCCCTTGAGACCTCTTTGTCCAGGCAGGAGTGCAAGATCGCGCGGGCGAGGGCGAGTCGCCCGGTGGGGTCGCGTCGATCATGGAGTTGTGGTGGGGGATGTAGCTCACTTTTCGGCTCTTTCCGGGCACCACAACTCCATGATCGACGGAGGAGTGGGTGGGCACGGGTCCTGGGCCGGGTGGCGTGGGCCCTAGAGCTTGAGTGGGGCGAGGTGTGGGCCGTCGAGGCTTGTCGGAAGGGAAGGGAAGGGGAGGGAAGGGAAGGGAAGGGGAGGGAAGGGAAGGGAAGGGAAGAGAAGGGGAGCGGTTGCGGGG
>NZ_LGEB01000072.1:0-37345 GCF_001279555.1 Micromonospora sp. NRRL B-16802
CCCCCACCCCCACCCCCGCGATCTTGCACTTTCGGTCGTCGAAACAGGCGCATTGCACCGATTCGCGGCGACACAAAGTGCAAGGTCGCGGGGGTGGGGGTGGGGGGTTGGGCTTAGCGGAGGGCTAGGCGGGCTGCTCGGGCTGCTCGCTTCTCTTCGAAGCGGCTCGCAGCGCGGTCCAGTTCGTCGAGCTGGGCGGCGAGCTGCTCGCGGGCGGCTTCGCCGTCGGCGTTCAGGCCGGTCACGTTGAACACGTCCCACTGCCGCAGCACCGGCTGGAGCACCTCGTCGCGGTGCTGGCGCAGGTCGTAGATGCCGGCCAGGGCGATCGCCACCGACTTGCGGGCGAAGCCGTCGATGCCGTTGCCGGGCATCTGGAAGTCGGCCACCACGTCCGCGACGGCCCGCATGGCCTGGCTCGGGGCCAGCTCGAACGCGGCGGCGAGCAGATTGCGGTAGAAGACCATGTGCAGGTTCTCGTCGGCGGCCACCCGGGCCAGCAGCGCCTCGCAGGCGGGGTCGCCGGTGGCCTTGCCGGTGTTGCGGTGCGAGATGCGGGTGGCCAGCTCCTGGAACGAGACGTACGCCAGGGAGTGCAGCACCTCGTCGTCGTGCACGTTGACGTAGCCGGCGGCCATGTGGGTCATCCGGGCCCGCTCCAGCGCCACCGGGTCGACGGCCCGGGTGACGGTCAGGTAGTCGCGGATGGCGGTGCCGTGGCGGCCCTCCTCGGCGGTCCACCGGTGCACCCAGGTGCCCCACGCGCCGTCGCGACCGAACAGGGTGGCGATCTCGTGGTGGTACGAGGGCAGGTTGTCCTCGGTCAGCAGGTTGACGATGAGCGCCGTGCGGGCGACGTCCGGGATTGTCGAGTCGGTCGGCGACCACGCCTCACCATTGAGCGGCCCGTCGAAGGTGCGCCCCTCGCTCCACGGCACGTACTCGTGCGGGAACCACTCCTTGGCCAGCGAGAGGTGGCGGTCCAGGTTGCGTGCGACAACCGGCTCCAGCTCGACGAGGAGTGCGGTCTGGCTCAGCGTGGTGCTCATGGTCACGAGAAACTCCCTACGGTGGCGTAACTTACGCTACCGTAGGTCCCCGCGGCTCTGCGCGCCAGTGGTGAGACTCAGTTGACTCTCGCCGTACGGTCCTCGACGGGCGGCATCCACTCCCCCGCGTCGGCAGCTACCTGCTCACCTGAGCGAATGTCCTTGACCTCGTCGGGCGCGTCGTCGACGCCCGGGAACCAGACGTACGGGATGCCGCGCCGCTCGGCGTAGCGGATCTGCTTGCCGAACTTCGCCGCGCTGGGCGACACCTCGGTCGGCACCCCGCGTCGCCGCAGCGCCTCGGCCACCCGGTTGCTTGCCGCACGCTGCTCCTCGCCGGTCACTGCCACCAGGACACAGGTGGGCACCGAACGGGAGATCGACAGCTCGCCCGCGCCGAAGAGCAGCCCGAGCAGCCGGGTCACCCCGATCGAGATCCCCACGCCAGGGAACGAGGTGGCGCCGAGAGTGGCCAGGCTGTCGTACCGACCGCCGGAGCAGATCGAGCCGAACCGCTCGTAGCCGCGCAGTTGGGTCTCGTAGACGGTGCCGGTGTAATAGTCGAGCCCCCGGGCGATGCGCAGGTCGGCGACGCACAGGCCGGGCGAGTGCTCGGCGGCGGTCTCGACGACCCGCACCAGCTCCTCGATGCCCTCGTCGAGCAGCGGGTCGGTAACGCCCAGGGCGCGTACGGCGTCGGCGAACGACGCGTCCGGCGCGGAGATCTCGGCAAGCGCCAGGCACGCCTTGGCCTGCGCCTCGCTCGCACCGGCGGTCTGGGCCAGCAGTTCGGCCACCTTCGCCGGGCCGATCTTGTCGAGCTTGTCGACGGCACGGAGCGCCGCCTCCGGGTCGGTCAGCCCGATCCCCCGGTAGAAGCCCTCGCAGACCTTGCGGTTGTTGACCTGGATGGTCACCGGCGGGATCGGCAACGAGCGCAGCGCGTCCCCGATCACCAGCGGGATCTCCGCCTCGTGGTGCGGGGCGAGTGAGTCCCGGTCCACGATGTCGATGTCGGCCTGCACGAACTCCCGGTAGCGCCCCTCCTGCGGGCGCTCCCCCCGCCACACCTTCTGGATCTGGTAGCGGCGGAACGGGAAGGCGAGCTTGCCGGCGTTCTCCAGCACGTACCTGGCGAACGGCACGGTCAGGTCGAAGTGCAGGCCGAGCTGGTCGTCACCGCCGCCGCCCTCGGCGTCGGCGTGCAACCGCCGGATCACGTACACCTCTTTGGAGGTCTCGCCCTTGCGCAGCAGCTGGTCGAGCGGCTCCACCGCGCGGGTCTCCAGCGGCGCGAACCCGTACAACTCGAACGTTCCCCGGATCTTGTCGAGCACGAACTGCTCGATCATCCGCTGGCCGGGGGTCCACTCCGGGAAGCCGGAGATGGGCGTGGGCTTGCTCATGGGCGTACTCCTTGCGGTTCCGCGCCCGCGGCGCGGTGGTGTCGTGGGTCCGCGACCGGCGCGGACGTTTCTCAAAGACCCCGGGTGGGCGCGGCGGGCACCGACCCCGCCACCTCGATGAGGTACGGGTTGCTGGCGCGCTCGCGGCCGATCGTGGTGCTGGGACCGTGCCCGGGCAGGACGACTGTGTCGTCGGCCAAGGGGAGGATCTTGTCGCGCAGGCTGTCGAGCATGGCTGGCATGCTGCCGCCCGGCAGGTCGGTGCGGCCGATCGACCCGGCGAAGAGCACGTCGCCGGAGAGGCAGATCTCGTCAGCCTCCCAGCCCGAGCCCGCGCCGGGCAGCCGGAACAGCACCGACCCGCCGGTATGGCCCGGTGCGTGGTCGACGGCGATCTCCAGGCCGGCGAGGGTGAGGGTGGCGCCGTCGGTCAGCTCCGCCACGTCGTCGGGCTCGCTGTAGCTCAGCCGGCCGCCGAAGAGGGAGGTCAGGTCGGCCGACAGACCCTTGGCCGGGTCGGCAAGCATCTCCCGGTCGCCGGGGTGCACGTACGCGGTGATGCCACGCGCGCCGCAGACCGGGGCGACCGAGAAGGTGTGGTCCAGGTGCCCGTGGGTCAGCAGGACTGCTGCCGGGTGCAGGCGGTGCTCGGCGAGGAGCGCGTCGAGCTGGTCGAGCACCCCGATGCCGGGGTCGACCACGACACACTGCTCCCCCGGCGCGGTCGCCACCACGTAGCAGTTGGTGCCGAAGGCGTCCGCGGGAAAGCCGGCCACGAGCACGGGCGCTGTCCTTCCGTCGAGCTGTCGTCCTGCCCAGCAGCCTAACCGGCCCGGCGAGAGGGTTCGCCGCGTCCGTCCCCTCGCGCCTCGACGGGCACAGTGACAGCCTCCGATAAGCGCTGCTCGGGACGGGGTGGACCTCGTACACCACATTCCCAGTCGCTAGCCGTACACTCTGGCGGGCGTGTGGCGCGGCACACGAAACGCCGGATGGTCCGGGACACCCGGCCGTCGGCGACGACCAGGCAGAGGAAAGGGGAGCACTGGTGGCTTCCAGCAGGGACCGGCAGCGCAAACTGGCGCGGGCCAAGCTCGACCGACAGTTGGCCCGGCGGGCAGCCGCCACGCGGCGCCGCCGACAGATCCAGGCCGGTGTCGGTGTCTTCCTGGTCCTCGCGCTGGTCGTGGCCGGTTCGGCCTGGGCGCTCGGGGCGTTCGACTCGGAGCCGAAGCAGAACGCCGCGGTCGAGGAGACCTGCGTCTGGACGCCGCAGGACGCGGCGGTCAACACCAACCTCAAGGACGTCGGCACACCGGAGACCAAGGGTCTGCCCACCGAGGGCACCCGGGCGATGACGGTCACCACCAACCAGGGCGGGCCGATCACCGCCGAGCTCAACCTGGCCACTTCCCCGTGTGCCGCCGCGAGCATCGCCCACCTGGCGAGCCGGTCGTTCTACGACAACACCCAGTGCCACGAGATCACCGCCGACGGCGCGCTTCGCTGCGGCGACCCCAGCGGCAGCGGTCTCGGCGGCCCGAGCTACTCCTTCTACGACGAGGACCTGCCGACTGTGCCGTCGGCGTCACCGTCGGCCAGCCCGGCGCCCGGTCAGCCGCCGACGTACCCCAAGGGGACCGTCGCGATGATCTCCAACCCGCCGGGCAGCAACGGCAGCCAGTTCCTGATCTTCTTCAAGGACTTCACCACAGCGGACCCGAAGTACCCGGTGATCGGCAAGGTCACCGGCGGGCTGGACGTGGTGGAGAAGATCGGTGCCCTGCCGACCGTGGAGAATGGGACCGGGGCGAAGGTCAGGCCCAAGTCCGACGTGGTGATCCAGAGCCTCACCGTCGGTGAGCCGGTCACCGGCGCGGCACCGCCCGCCAGCGCCCCGGCCAGCAGCCCGAGCGCGGGTTGACAGGTAGCACCACCCACCCGAGCGGCACCAAGCAGCAGACAGCCAGGAGGATCCAGGCGTGACGTCCACCAGAGAGCGGCAGCGCGCGGCGGCACGCGCCCGGCTCGAGAAGGAGATGGCCGAGCGCGCGGGCAAGGCCCGTAAGCGCCGGCAGACCCAGGCGATCATCGGTGCGGGGGCTGCCCTGGTCCTCGTGGTCGCCGGCACCGCCTGGCTGGCCATGACCCTCGGCGGCGACGACGACAAGACCGACACGGCCGCCTCGGCGCCCGGCACTGCCGAGTGCGCGTTCACCGAGCTGCCCGCCGACCAGCGGTCCCCGCAGATCAAGGACGTCGGGTTGCCCAGCAACCAGCAGTCCGCCACCGGCGTGCAGACCATGACGATCGACACCAACCTGGGTCCGATCACCGCCAAGGTCGACAGGTCGCTGTCGCCGTGCACGGCGGGCAGCTTCACCTACCTGGCGGAGAAAAACTTCTTCGACAACAGCAAGTGCCACCGCCTGGTGACCGAGGGCATCAAGGTGCTTCAGTGCGGTGACCCGAGCGCCACCGGCAAGGGCTGGCGGGACACCGACGGCACCGGCGGCCCGAGCTACCGCCAGGCCGAGGAGAACCTGCCCACCGACAAGCGCCCGCCGTACCCGGAGGGCGTCATCGCGATGGCCAACTCCGGCCAGCCGGGCAGCACCGGCAGCCAGTTCTTCATCGTCTACGGCGACTCGCCGCTGGACCCGGCGTACACCGTGCTGGGCACCATCACCGGCGGCATGGACATCGTCAAGGACGTGGCAAAGGCCGGCGACGACGGGGCGTTCGCCCAGCAGGCCGGTGGCGGTCACCCGAAGAAGGAGATCGTCATCAAGGACCTCACAATGAGCAACCCGCAGGGCTGACGCCCACGCACGTGAAAGCGCCCGCCGGCTGAGCCGGCGGGCGCTTTGCTGTCGGGGTCAGGCCCCGGAGGTGACCCGGTACGCGTCGAAGACGCCGTCGACCTTGCGGACGGTGGCCAGGAGGTGGCCCAGGTGCTTCGGGTCGGCCATCTCGAAGCTGAACCGGCTCACCGCCACCCGGTCGCGGGTGGTGGTGACGGTGGCCGAGAGGATGTTGACCCGCTCGTCGGAGAGCACCCTCGTGACGTCGGCGAGCAGCTTGTGCCTGTCCAGCGCCTCGACCTGTATGGCCACCAGGAAGGTCGAGGCGGAGGTGAGCTTCCAGCTGACCTCCACGACCCGCTCGCTCTGCGCCCGCAGGTCCTCGGCGTTGGCGCAGTCGTCGCGGTGCACGCTCACCCCGCCGGAGCGGGTGACGAACCCGAAGACCGAGTCCGGTGGGACCGGTGTGCAGCAGCGGGCCAGCTTGATCCAGACGTCGCTGACGCCGCGGACCACCACGCCGGGGTCGCTGCTGCTCTGCCTGCTGCGTGGCGGCCGGGTGGCGACGGCGGTCTCGGCGATGTCCTCCGCCGCGCCCTCCTCGCCGCCGTACGCGGCCATCAGCTTCTGCACCACCGACTGCGCCGAGACCTGGCTGTCGCCGACCGCCGCGTACAGCGACGCCACGTCGGCCAGGTGCAGGTCCCGTGCGATCGACATGAGCGCCTCGGAGGTGAGCATCCGCTGCAACGGCATGCCCTGCTTGCGCATGGCCTTGACGATCGCGTCCTTGCCGGCCTCGATCGCCTCCTCGCGCCGCTCCTTGTTGAAGTACTGACGGATCTTGGTACGGGCGCGTGGGCTCTTGACGAAGCCCAGCCAGTCCTGGGTGGGGCCGGCCGTCTCGGACTTCGACGTGAAGATCTCGATCACGTCGCCGTTGGACAGCGTCGACTCCAGTGGCACGAGCTTGCCGTTGACCCGCGCGCCGATGCACTTGTGCCCGACCTCGGTGTGCACCGCGTACGCGAAGTCCACAGGCGTCGAACCGGTCGGCAGCGGGATGACGTCACCCTTGGGGGTGAAGACGTACACCTCCTGGCTGGACAGGTCGAAGCGCAACGCGTCGAGGAACTCGCTCGGGTCGGCCGCCTCGCGTTGCCAGTCCAGCAACTGTCGCAGCCAGGTCATCTCGTCGATGTGCGCCGGCGGGCCGACGATCTGGGTGCCCTTGTGCTCCTTGTACTTCCAGTGCGCGGCGATGCCGAACTCGGCGGTGCGGTGCATCGCGTACGTGCGGATCTGCATCTCCACCGGCTTGCCGGTGGGCCCGATGACCGTCGTGTGCAACGACTGGTACATGTTGAACTTGGGCATCGCGATGTAGTCCTTGAACCGGCCCGGCACCGGCTGCCAGTTGGCGTGGATCACACCCAGCGCCGCGTAGCAGTCACGAACCGTGTCGACAAGGATCCGCACACCCACCAGGTCGTAGATGTCGTTGAAGTCGCGACCCCGCACGATCATCTTCTGGTAGATCGAGTAGAGGTGCTTCGGCCGCCCGGTGGTGTCCGCCTTGATCTTGGCGGCCTTGAGGTCGGTCGACACCTTCTGCGTCACCTGGCGCAGCAGCGCCTCGCGCTGCGGCTGGTGCTCCCCGATCAGGCGGTTGATCTCCTCGAAGCGCTTCGGGAACAGCGTGCCGAACGCCAGATCCTCCAGCTCCCACTTGATCGTGTTCATACCGAGCCGGTGGGCCAGGGGCGCCAGGATCTCCAGGGTCTCCTTGGCCTTCTGCTCCTGCTTGGGGCGGGGCAGGAAGGTCAGGGTGCGCATGTTGTGCAGCCGGTCGGCCAGCTTGATCACCAGCACCCGCGGGTCCTTGGCCATCGCCACGACCATCTTGCGGATCGTCTCGGCCTTCGCCGCGTCGCCGAGCTTTACCTTGTCGAGCTTGGTGACGCCGTCGACAAGCAGGGCGACCTCGCCGCCGAAGTCGACGCGCATCTGGTCGAGCGTGTATTCGGTGTCCTCGATGGTGTCGTGCAGCAGCGCGGCGACAAGCGTGGTGGTGTCCATCCCCAGGTTGCCGAGGATCGTCGCCACGGCAAGAGGGTGGGTGATGTACGGGTCGCCGGACTTGCGGTACTGCCCGGAGTGCCACCGCGCCGC
This sequence comes from Micromonospora sp. NRRL B-16802, assembly GCF_001279555.1. NCBI lineage: Bacteria > Bacillati > Actinomycetota > Actinomycetes > Micromonosporales > Micromonosporaceae > Micromonospora > Micromonospora sp. NRRL B-16802. The sequence continues at coordinate 7,432 of NZ_LGEB01000072.1, forward strand.
CGTGTCGAAGGCCCGCTGCAACAAACGTGCGTCGGCCTTGGGGTGGTTCTCCCGGTGGCTGGCGATGAGCGGCTCCAGCACCTCGCTTACCTGCGAGGTCTGCCAGGGCGCGTTGAACCGGGCCAACCGGGCCCGGACCCGCCGACCGGTGGGCGCGTTGGACAGCCCGAACCCGCCGCTGGGCGACGGGTCGACACCGGCGTCGGTCGGGAACGGGACCACCACCCCGTCAGCGCCGAGGGACGACTCGACGCCGCCCGCCGTGGCGGCGGGCGTCACAGTCGTGCCGTCGATCGCAGCCCTGCCGGAGCCGTTGCCCGAGCCCTTGCCGGAGCCCGTCACCCGGGCCGGAGCGTCAGCGTTCCGGTCGGTCACCGAGCCGTCAGCGTCGCCTGTCGGGTGCACCGTGCCCTCCGCCGGAGGGACGACATCGTGGGACACCGGCCTCCTCACCGCTCGCCGGGAAAACACCGGCCGTAGATCGGCCGGCCTGGTCTCGCGTCGCCGAGCGGGGTACCGCCGGCGTCAGCAAAGGGCAATGCTACCCGCACGGACGGTCCCCTGCCGCTCCGCCGGACGGTCGGCGCGGGGTCCGCTTGACGGGCCGCGAATCAAACGGTCAGCAGGGCATGGACCGGACGCGGTGCCAGCCGCTCACGGCCACCCAGGAAACCCAACTCCAGCAGTACGGTGAAGCCGCTGACGGTCCCACCGGCCCGCTCGACCAGGTCCAGGGTCGCCTCGGCAGTGCCACCGGTGGCAAGCACGTCGTCGACCACAAGCACGCGGTGACCCGCGGTGAAGGCGTCCTCGTGCACTTCCAGGGTGGCCTCGCCGTATTCGAGGGCGTAGGAGATCGAGTGCGCCGGGCGGGGCAGTTTGCCGGCCTTGCGGACGGGCACCACGCCCACCCCTGCCGCGTACGCGACGGCCGCCGCCACCACGAACCCGCGCGCCTCGATGCCGACCACGACATCGAAGCCATCCCGCCCGTGGTATGCCACGATCCCGTCGACCACGTCGCGGAACACCTTCGCGTCGGCGAACAGCGGCATCAGGTCCTTGAACAGGACACCGGGCTGGGGGAAGTCCGGCACGTCCAGCACCCGACTGGCGACCAGCCGGGCGGTCTCCGGGCCGAGGTCCCCGCGCGGTGCGGTGCTGTGGGTCTCCGTCACGGCAGTTCCGTTCCCTTCCGACGACAACGGCGTCCGGCAGTGCTGCTCGCACAGCATGCCGGACGCCGTTCGGTCATGTCCTCCCGGGCTCACCCGGGCCGTTCAGCGCCGCTCGGCGTCACCGCCGGTCAGCGCTACGGCTGGTCAGCGCCGCCTGGGCGCTGCCGCCGGTCAGCGCCGCTTGGCGCCACCCGGCCGGCTGCCGCCGCCACCCGGGCGACCGCCCCGGGCACCGGTGGGCCGCTTGCCCGCCGGCCGGGCGCCCACCTTGGGAGCGGCGCCGGCCAACGCGGCGTTGTCCGGGTCGAGGGGCGCGTCGTCCGTCTCGGTCCGGGCCGGGCTCGCGGCACCCTTCGTGGGGACCTCGCCACGCGCCAGCGCACCGCGGCGGGCCTGCACCCGCTTGTTGTGCGCCTGGATACGCGGCTCGTAGTTCTTCAGCAGCGCCAGCATCGGGGTGGCCACCAGGATGGAGGTCAGGAAGGCCATCGCCATACCGACGAACAGCACCAGGCCGAGGTCCTTCAGCGTGCCCGCGCCGAGCAGGCCGGCGCCGATGAAGAGCAGACCACCGACGGGCAGCAGCGCCACGACCGACGTGTTCAGCGACCGCATGAGGCTCTGGTTGACGGCCAGGTTGGCCGCCTCGCCGTACGTCTGGTTGTTGTTGGCGGTGATGCCCCGTGTGTTCTCCTCCACCTTGTCGAAGACCACCACCACGTCGTAGAGCGCGAAGCCCAGGATCGTGAGGAAACCGATGATCGTCGACGGGGTGACCTCGAAGCCGACGAGCGAGTAGATGCCGGCGGTGAGGATCAGGTTCAGCAGCAGCGAGGTGACGGCGGCGACGGCCATCCGCCACTCGAAGCGCAGGATCAGGTAGAGCATCACCAGCGCGATGAAGACCACCAGACCGAGCACGGCCCGCTCGGTGACCTGGCTGCCCCACGCCTCACTGACCTGGTTGCTGCTGATCTGACCGGGTTCCAGACCGAAGTCCTCGGCGATCTGGGCCTTGACCGCGTTTGTCTGCTCGACGCTGAGCTGCGGCGTACGCAGCTCGTAGGAGTCGCCGCCGGTGCCGCCGACCTGCTGCGCGGTGGCCACCTCGACGCCTGTGTTCTCGGCGGCGAGGGCGGCGTTGACCTCCTCCTCGGCCTGCTCCAGCGTGCCGACGCTGGCCGGTACCGAGAACGAGTTACCGCCGGCGAACTCGATACCGAGGCTGAACCCCCGGATCGAGATGCTGAGGATCGCGATCAGGACGAGGACCCCGGCGACGCCGAACCAGAGCTTGCGCCGGCCGACGACGTTGAGACCGGCCTCACCGTTGTAGAGGCGACTCGCCAAACTGTTGTCAGCCATCTCAGGCCTCCTTGGCGCGCGGGTTGCGGGGCTGAGTCTGCTGGGTCCGGGCCGGAAGCGCCCGGCCGAGCCCGCTGACCCGCGGGGACAGGAACGCCCGGGTCCGGGCGAACATCGTCATGATCGGGTGGCGGAAGAGGAAGACCACCACCAGGTCGAGCACTGTGGCGAGGCCGAGCGCGAACGCGAAGCCCTTGACCGTGCCGACCGATACCACGTAGAGCACCACAGCCGAGAGCAGTGTGATCGCGTTTGCCGAGATGATCGTCCGGCGGGCTCGGATCCAGGCCCGGGGTACGGCGCTGCGTGGGCTGCGTCCCTCCCGGATCTCGTCCTTCAACCGTTCGAAGTAGATGACGAACGAGTCCGCCGCCACACCGAGTGAGACGATCATGCCGGCGATGCCGGCGAGGGTGAGCGTGAAGCCGATCTGCCTGCCGAGCACCACGAGCGCGCCGAAGACCAGCAGCGCGGAGAGGATGAGGCTCAGGAAGATGACCGAGCCGAGCAGCCGGTAGTAGAAGAACGCGTAGATGATGACCAGCAGCATGCCGATGCCGGCGGCGAGCAGACCGGCGCGCAGGTGGCTGGCACCCAGCGTGGCGGTGACGTTCTGCGCCTCCTGCTGCTCGAAGGTCACCGGCAGCGCGCCGTAGCGGAGCTGACCCGCGAGGGTGCTGGCGTCCTTCTGGGTGAAGTTGCCGGTGATCTGGGAGTTGCCGGTCAGCACGCCCTGGATCTCCGGCGAGGAGACGATCTCGTTGTCCAGCACGACGGCCACCCGGCACTTGCCGTCCTGGCCCAGGGCTGTCGCGTCGCAGGCCCCGCCCTCGTTGTTGAACGCCTCACGGGTGAGGGCCGTCCAGTTGCCCTGGCCCTTGCCGGTGAAGTCCAGGCTGACCACCCAGGCGTTGGTCTGGTCGAGCACCGCGTCGGCGTCCGACACGTCGGTGCCGAGCACCTTGGCCTGGTCGAGCAGGTACTTGGAGACGCCGTCCTCGCAGGAGACGACCTGCTGCTTCGGGTCGGAGATCGACGCCGGCGGGCGCTTGTCGAGCTGCGCGCAGCCGATCGTCGGCACGTTGAACTGCATCTGCGCCGGCAACACCGCCACCTCCTGCGGAGACAGCGTGCCGAACGGCTTGAGCTTGTCGGCGAGCGACGGGTCGGCGGTCAGGTCGGCCGGGCCCTGCAGACCGTTGGCGGCCTGCCACGCGGCGGCGCCGACCTTCTGCTCGACGGCCTTGCGCTGCTCCTCGATGCTCGCCGGCACCGGCTCGGTGCTGGCGCTCGCCGACGGCGCGGCACTCGCCGAGGCCGACGGGGCCGGAGTGGCGCTCGGCGATGCCGGGGCCATCCCGCCCTGACCGCCGCTCGGCGACGCGGTCGCCTTCGGCGCGCCACTGCCCGACGGGGTCGGGGCAGCACTGCCGGACGGAGCCGGGCTGCCGGACGGGCTCGGCTCGGCGGCCGGCGGTGCGGCGATCGCTCCGCTGCCGTCGGCGGCCTTCAGCACCTTGCGGAACCGCAGCTCGGCCGCGCTGCCCACGTCGGTGAGGTCGCGGTTTTCACCGGGCAGGGAGATGACGATGTTCCGGTTGCCCTCGGTGACCACCTCGGCCTCGGCCACGCCGAACGCGTTGACCCGGCTCTCGATGATCTGCCGGGCCTCTTCGAGGTTGTCCGCCGTCGGGGGCTTGCCGTCGACGCTGTTTGTCGCCTCCAGCGTCACCCGGGTGCCGCCGATCAGGTCCAGGCCGAGCCGAGGCTCAAGCCGATCCTTGAAGCTGCCGCTGGCACCGCCCGCGAAGAACACCAGAAGGTAGAGGACCACGAAGATGGCCCCGAGCACGGCGAGCTGCCGGCCGGGGCGCATCTGTCCCTGAGGTGGTGCCACGGTTGTCTGTCTCCCTGTACGGTCGCGCCGCTGCACGCGGCGGCGGCGGCGAGTGTCGGGCCGGGGGTCCGGCCGACGGGGTCTGACTGGGTCGGCATGACGCCGACACGGAGCCGGACCCACCGGCGCGGACGCTGGCGGTCACGGGACGTGCCGACGTCCGGCGTCGACCCAACTATCCAGTTTTCACGTCACGTCCGCTGCCCCGTCGGGCACGGCACCCCCGGGAGGCGGTCGTCCGGCCGTACGCCGGAAGCACCGCCGCCGATGGGGGCGTCAGTCCTTGGCGGTGTCCGCGTCCTCGGTGACCGGCTCGCTCGGCAGTTCCGCGCGGGTGACCACCCGGGCGATGGCCGGGCGGGCGTAGCGGGTCTGCACGCCCGGAGCGACCTCGAGCAGGACGCTGTCGTCCTCGATGCCGGTGACGGTGCCGTAGAGCCCGCCGATGGTCACGACCTCGTCGCCGGGGCCGAGGTTCGACTGCATAGCCTCTGCCTCGCGGCGGCGCTTCTGCTGGGGCCGGATCATCATGAAGTACATGACACCGAAGAGCAGCGCGATCATCAGGATCGGCGTGAAGCTGCCGGCCCCGCCTGCCGATTGTGCGTAATGCACGTTAAAAACCTTCCCATTGGCCTCCGTCACGGCGCGGGATGCGCCGGAGCGGAGGCGGACTCTCACGTCCTGTACAGACCGCGGCGAAGTCTAATCCCTGCACCTGAGAACACCGAATGCGGCACAGATCACGTTCACATCACGGCTGATCGGTATCCACCGAGAACAGATCGGGCGTCGATGGGACATCTACCCCAAATGTACCATTCGGCGGTGTGCGCCCCAGGTGCCGCCAGGCAGCCTCGGTGGCCACCCGGCCGCGCGGCGTACGCGCCAGCAGGCCGGCGCGCACCAGGAACGGCTCGCACACCTCCTCGACAGTGTCCGGCTGCTCCCCCACCGCCACGGCGAGGGTGGACAGGCCCACCGGGCCGCCCCGGAACGAGTCCACGAGCGCGGTGAGCACCGCCCGGTCCAGCCGGTCCAGACCCAGCGCGTCGACGTCGTACACGATCAAGGCCGCACGGGCGGTGTCGAGATCGACCACGCCGTCGGCCCGCACCTCCGCGTAGTCGCGGACCCGGCGCAGCAGCCGGTTGGCGATCCGGGGAGTGCCCCGCGACCGGCCGGCGATCTCCGTGGCACCCTCGGCCGTGATCGGCACACCGAGGATCCGCGCCGAACGGTGCAGCAGCGTCTCCAGATCGGCCGGGGCGTAGAAATCAAGGTGGGCGACGAAGCCGAACCGGTCCCGCATCGGGCCTGTCAACAACCCGGACCGCGTTGTCGCACCGACAAGTGTGAACGGCTCGACATCGAGCGGGATCGCGGTGGCCCCCGGCCCCTTGCCCACCACCACATCGACCCGGAAGTCCTCCATCGCGCTGTAGAGCAGCTCCTCGGCGGGCCGGGCGATCCGGTGGATCTCGTCGATGAAGAGCACATCGCCCTCGGCCAGGCTTGTCAGGATCGCCGCCAGGTCACCGGAACGCTCGATCGCCGGCCCGCTCGTCACCCGGATGCCCGCGCCCAGCTCGGCGGCCACGATGTTGGCCAGGCTGGTCTTACCCAACCCGGGCGGCCCGGAGAGCAGGATGTGATCCGGCGGCGACCCACGCCGCATGGCCCCCTGCAACAGCAGGTCAAGTTGGTCGCGGACCCGGTCCTGGGCGATGAACTCGGCCAGCCGCTTCGGTCGTACGGTGGCCTCCGCGTCCCGCTCGGCGTCGCTGACGTACGCCGAGACGAGCCCTTCGGTCTCGCTCATCGGGTACGACCGAGCAGGCGGATGGCCTGCTTGAGCAGCACCGGCACGGGCGGGGTGGCCCCGTCGATGGTCTCCGCGACAGCGGCCACCGCCTGGTCGGCCTGCCCTGCCGTCCACCCCAGGCCCACGAGCGCCTGGCGGACCTGGTCGGGCCAGGCGCCTGCGGTCACGCCGCCCACGCCGTCGGCGCCGATGGACACCGGGCCGATCCGGTCGCGCAGTTCCAGCACCAGACGCTCGGCGCCCTTCTTGCCGATCCCCGGCACCCGGGTCAGGGCCGCGGTGTCGGCGTTGGCGATGGCCTTGCGCACCGCGTCCGGGGTGTGCACGGCCAGCACCGCCTGGGCCAGCCGAGGGCCGACCCCACTTGCCGTCTGGAGCAGCTCGAACAACGACTTCGCGTCGTCGTCGGCGAAGCCGTAGAGGGTCAGTGAGTCTTCCCGCACCACAAGGCTCGTGGCGAGCCGGGCGACCTGGCCGACCCGCAGCTCCGCGATCGTCCCGGGGGCACAGTGCACGGCCAGGCCGACCCCACCGACCTCGATCACGGCCAGGTCCGGACCCGTCGCGGTCACCGTGCCGCGCACGCTGGCGATCATCGTGCTCCTCCTCGTCGTGCCCGGTCGGCCGCGGCGGCCAGCTTCGAGCGGGTGCCGCCGCGCCAGACGTGACAGATGGCCAGGGCGAGGGCGTCGGCGGCGTCGGCCGGCTTCGGCGGCTCGGCCAGCCGCAGCAGCCGGGTCACCATCGCTGTCATCTGCGCCTTGTCGGCCTGACCCGAGCCGGTCACCGCCGCCTTCACCTCGCTGGGGGTGTACGTCTGCACCGGCAGCCCGGCACGCGCCCCCGCCAGCACCGCGATGCCGCTGGCCTGCGCGGTGCCCATCACCGTACGCACATTGTGCTGGCTGAAGACGCGCTCGACGGCGACGCTTTCCGGCTGGTGCTCGGCGACCAGCTTGGTGAGCGACCGGTCCAGGTGCAGCAGGCGCAGCGCCAGGTCGTCGGCCGGATCGGTGTAGACCACGTAGTAGGCGACAAGCGTGCACGGGCGGCCCGGCACACCCTCGACCACGCCCACCCCACACCGGGTCAACCCCGGGTCCACACCGAGCACGCGCACGCCGCCCCCTCCCCAGCCGTCAGCAGTACGTGTGTTCGACACCCTAACTGCCAGCCCTCCCACCAGCCCCACGGGACACGCCCCTCCGGTCCCGCGCCCCGTGCCCCGCGCCGATCTTGCACTTTCGGTCGCCGCTTGATCCGTTTTGCCCTTTTCGACCGGGCAGCAAGTGCAAGATCGGCGGCGGTGGGCGGGCGCCCAGCCCGCTGCGGACGCCCAGCCGCGCAGGCAAAGGCGAGCGGGCGCATGAGGAGTGGTGGGCGGGGGTGGGCACACAGCTTTGCCCTGGAGTATGTGGCTCTGGCCCATGTGCCGGGGCGCACTCAGCTCGTAACTTCATGCGCCATGACGGCAGAACCCGTGGCGGTCCCCCACGTCGTACAGCTCGACCTCACCGGTCGCACCGCCCTGGTCACCGGCGGCGGCAGCGGCATCGGGCGGGCGTGCGCCCTGCGGCTGGGCGCGGCCGGCGCCACGGTACTCGTGGTGGACCGGAACCTGGACGCGGCCCGGGCGGTCGCCGCCGAGGCGGGCGGGCGCGCCGAGGGGGTGGACCTGGCCGACGCGGCGGCAGTGGACCGCCTCGACGTGGACGTGGACATCGTCGTGAACAACGCCGGGCTCCAGCACGTGGCGCCGATGCAGGACTTCCCCGTCGAGCGGTTCGAGTACATCCAGCGGGTGATGGTGGAGGCGCCGTTCCTGCTGGTCCGCCGCGCGCTGCCGCACATGTACGCCCAGGGTTGGGGCCGGATCGTCAACATCTCGTCGGTGCACGGGCTGCGGGCCTCGCCGTACAAGGCGGCGTACGTCACGGCGAAGCACGCCCTGGAAGGGCTGTCGAAGGTGGTGGCGCTGGAGGGCGCCGCGCACGGGGTCACCGCCAACTGCATCAATCCGGCGTACGTCCGCACTGCGCTCGTGGAGAGCCAGATCGCCGACCAGGCGGCCAGCCACGGCATCCCGGAACCCGAGGTGATCGAAAAGATCATGCTGGCCCGGGCGGCGATCAAGCGGCTGATCGAGCCCGAGGAGGTGGCCGAGCTGCTCGCGTACCTGTGCTCGCCGCCGGCGGCCTTCATCACCGGCGCGTCGATCGCGCTCGACGGGGGCTGGACGGCCAACTAGTGGGTCCCCGCACAATGTCGACCATGTCGTCGCCTGTGGAGTTTCTGGAACTGCTCGCCCGTGAGGCCGCGGCGGTGGAGTTCGAAGGTCCGTTGGTGGCCGCGCGGGCCGCCGGGGCGCCGGCCGAACGGCTGGCCGAGCTGGAGCAGGCAAGGACCGTGGCGTTGCGGGTCCGCGCGCTGCTGGAGCGGCGACGCCGCCGGGAGATCGAGCTCTCCGGTCTGTACGACACGGTGAGCGACCTGGCCGGCCTGCGCGACCTTGACGACGTGCTGCGGGCGATCGTGCACCGGGCGCGCAACCTGCTGGGCGCCGACGTGGCGTACATGACGCTCAACGACGACGAGCGCGGCGACACCTACATGCGGGTGACCGACGGGTCCGTGTCGGCCCGCTTCCAGCGGCTGCGGCTGCCGATGGGCGCCGGCCTCGGTGGTCTGGTGGCCCAGTCCGGCGCCCCGTACGTGACCGCCAACTACGGCGAGGACGAGCGCTTCCACCACACCGGGGAGATCGACGCCGGGGTGGGCGAGGAAGGCCTGGTGGCGATCCTCGGGGTGCCGCTGCGGCTCGGTTCCACATCGATCGGCGTGCTCTACGCGGCCAACCGTTCGGCCCGGCCGTTCGTGCGGGAGGAGGTGGCGCTGCTGGTCTCACTCGCCGCGCACGCCGCGGTGGCGATCGACACGGCCCGGCTGCTGGCCGAGACCCGCTCGGCGCTCGCCGAACTGTCGGCCGCCAACACCACCATCCGGGCGCACAGCAGTTCGGTGGAGCGGGCCGCTGCCGCGCATGACCGGATGACAGCGCTGGTGCTGCGCGGCGGCGGCGTGGAGGACGTGGCGGCCGCGGTGACCGAGGTGCTGGGCGGGGCGCTGCTGGCGTTGGACGCGCAGGGCCGGTTGCTGGCCCGGGTCGGTGAGATCGACGAACCGGACCGGGAGGACATCGTCGAGGCGGTGGCCGCGTCCCGCACCGAGGGCCGCAGCGTGCGCCGGGGTCCGCTCTGGTACGCGGCGGTGGTGGCGGGCACCGAGAACCTGGGTGCTCTGGTACTGCGGCCCGACGACGAGCTTGTCGACGCCGACCAGCGGATCCTGGAGCGGGCCGCGCTGGTGACAGCGCTGCTGCTGCTGTTCCGCCGGACGGTGGCCGAGGCGGAGGGTCGGGTACGCGGCGAACTGTTGGACGATCTGATCGCCCGACCGTTGCGGGACACCGACGCCCTGCGCAGCAGGGCTCGCCGGCTCGGGGTGGACCTGGACGCCCCGTACGTGCTGGTGGCGGTGGACGACGACGCGATCGCGGCCACCGGCTCGGCCCGGCAGCGGGTGCTCTCCTGGGCCACCACGTACGCCTCGGCGCGCGGTGGCCTGGCGGCGGCGCGTGACGGACGGGTGGTCCTGATGCTGCCCGGTCAGGACGCTGGTGGCAGCGCCCGGGCGGTGGCCCGGGACCTGTCCCGCGTGACGGGTCGACCGGTGACCGCCGGGGCGAGCGGTCCCGCGACCGGGCCGACGACGCTGGCGGGGACGTTCCACGAGGCGGACCGTTGCCTGACGGCGCTCGGCGCGCTGGGTCGCACCGGTCAGGGCGCGAGCACCGCCGAGCTGGGCTTCGTGGGGCTGCTGTTGGGCACTGTCGGTGACCGGGGCGAGAAGGACGTGACCCAGTTCCTCACCGCCACCGTCGGGCCGGTGGTCGACTACGACGCCCGTCGGGGGACCGCGCTGGTGAAGACGTTGGAGGCGTACTTCGGCGTCGGTGGCAGCCTGGCCCGCGCCGCCGAGCAGTTGCACGTGCACGTCAACACGGTGACGCAACGCCTGGAGCGGGTGGGGCAGCTGCTCGGCGCGGACTGGCAGCGGCCCGAGCGGGCGCTGGAGGTGCAGTTGGCGCTACGCCTGCACCGCCTGCGCGCGTCTGCCTGATCAGCGCGCGCGGATCCCTTCGAGGACGGCGTCGACGACCCGCTCCGGCAGGTCGACGTCGTTGAGATCCGGGCTCCACTGCAGCACCCGCTGGATCAGCATCGGCCCGGTGAGCAGCGCCATTGTCACCTCGATGTCGACGTCGGCCCGGAGCACGCCCTCGTCGACGCCGCGCCTGAGCACCTCGCGCATCAGCTGTCGCCGGGGCGCGATGATGTTCTGGTAGAGCTGGTACTGATCGGTGCTGCGGTTCACCGCCGGCACCAGGCACGGCATGATCTTCTCCGCCCGCGGGTCGACGTTCTTACCGATCGCGCCGACGAGCAGGATCAGGTCGTCCCGGATGGAGTGGCCGGCCGGCTGCGGCAGGACGCCCTTGAGCCGACGCAGCGCGTCGAGCAGCAAGGCGTCCTTGCCGGCCCAGCGGCGGTAGATGGTGGCCTTGCCGACCCCGGCGCGGCTGGCGATCGCCTCGATCGAGAGCGCCTCGACGTTGCTGCCCTCGGCGAGCAGGTCGAGGGTGGCCTCAATGATCGCCTCATCGGCGCGGAGGCTCCGCGGTCGCCCGGGCGACCGCGGAGCATCGGCAGTGGATCTCATGTCGGACATTGTTCCCGGACCTACGCCGTTCCGGCCAACTCGGGTTCGGCGACGGGTGCCGTCGTGGCGTCGGTCATGGCGTTGCGGCCCGGCATCCAGCGCAGCACCACGAGCATGCCGAGCGCCGCGACCACCGCGGAGAGGCCGGCAGCCCAGTGCATTGCGGTAACGAAGGCGTCGTTGGCCGCCGAGATCAGCGTCGGCGCCGCCGGGCCGAGCTGCCCGGCTGCGGCGTACGCCCCGGAGATCGACTCGTTGGCCGCGTCGCGTGCCTGTGGCGGTAGGCCGGTCAGCGCGTCGCCGACGTCGCTGCGGTAGACCGCCGAGAGCACCGAGCCGAGGACTGCCACGCCGAGCGCGCCGGCCACCTGGCGGACGGTGTTGCTCACCGCGGAGCCGACACCTGCCTTCTCCCGGGGCAGCGCCGACATGATCGACTCGGTCGCCGGGGGCATGATGTTTGCCATTCCGACGCCCTGGAGGAAGAAGACGACAAGGACGACCCAGATCGGGGTGGACGCGCCGATGAAGGCGAACGCGGCGAGCGCCACCACTGTCAGCCCCAGCCCGACGATGGCGACGGCCCGGCCGCCGTAGCGGCGGACCATGGCTGCGCTGCGCGGCGCGAAGACCAGTTGGGCGCCTGCGAACGGCAGGAAGAGCAGGCCGGTCTGCAGCGGGCTGTAGCCGCGCACCAACTGCAGGTAGAACGAGCTGAAGAACATCACACCCATGGCGGCGAAGAACACCAGGCCGACGATGGCCACCGGCGCGGCGAACCGGGGCACCTTGAACAGCCGGACGTCCAGCGACGGGTGGTCGCTGCGCCGCTCGTGTTGCACGAACCAGACCAGCACGGCGAGGCCCACAAGGATCGAACCCCAGGCGACCGGCCGGCCGAAGCCGTGCTCGCCGCCGTCGATGATGCCGTAGGAGAGGGCGACAAGGCCGACCACCGAGAGCACGACGCCGAGCAGGTCGACCCGGCCGGGGCGCGGGTCACGCGACTCGGGGACCAGCAGCGCGACCAGGACCACGCCTGCGGCCACCACCGGGACGTTGATCAGGAAGACCGAGCCCCACCAGAAGTGCTCCAGCAGCGCGCCGCCGAGGATCGGGCCGATCGCCACCGCGAGCCCGACCGCGCCGGCCCACACGCCAATGGCCCGGCCGCGCTCGCGCGGGTCGAAGACGTTGGAGATGATCGACAGCGTGACCGGCATGATGGCCGCGCCGCCGATCCCCATCAGGGCGCGGGCCGCGATCAGCTGACCGGGGCTCTGGGCGTACGCCGAGAGCAGCGACGCCAGCCCGAACAGCACCAGACCGATCATCAGGAAGCGCTTGCGGCCGGAGCGGTCGCCGAGCACCCCGAAGGTGAACAGCAGCCCGGCGAAGACGAGCGTGTAGGAGTTGATGGACCACTCCAGCTCGCCCTGGGTGGCGCCGAGGCCGTGCACCGGGTCAGCCAGGGTGCGCAGTGCGACGTTGAGGATCGTGTTGTCGAGGACGACGACGAGGAGGCTGATCACCAGCACCCCCAGGATCGCCCACCTCCTCGGATGTCCCGTGTTGTTGTGCAGCTCCATGCCCGGTTCTCCCCCCGGTTCGCCCCGTCGCGCAATACGATACGGGCCAGACTCGTAACTGGGACAGCGTAGGCGCGGAATTTACGATACGGAACGGATCCGTATCGTATGTGACCGGTGTCACCCGCCACCCCACGTCAATCTCCCGGGAAGCCCGGATCGTCTCCGCACAGCGTCCTCCCTGGGGGTAGTCCTTCGCATCCTTTGCACTGCTTCAACCCACGCAACAGTTACGCCCCTAAGACGGTGCGTGGGTTGAAGCAGTGCAAAGGCCATGGGCCGACCGGGGTCCGGCCTCCGGCTGGCCATCCGAGGACAGGCCGTCCGAGGGCAAGCCGTCCGAGGACAGGCCGTCCGAGGCCGGGCCGTCCGAGGCCGGGCAAAGGTCCACCCGCGCGACGCCTTCGCCGTCGCGCGGGCACGACCTCAGCGCGCCCGCGGCGTTTCCAGGCAGGCGGCGAGGGCTGCCGGCAACGTACCCAGGTGGGTCGCCGGCGCGGCGAGCGGCTCGATCCAGCCCGGCCCGGCGCCGTACACCCGCAGGCGCGGGAAGTCGCGGGCGAAGCGCACCAGGCGGTACGCGCGGCCGGTGACAGGCGTCTGCGACCAGAGCACGACGGTGTGCGGGTTGGCCCGATGCACCGCGCTGGTCAGCGCGGGCCAGGGCAGCGCGGGGCCGAGGTGCAGGCAGCCGTGCCGGCGCTCGCGCAGCGCGGCAGCGAGCGCGTGCAGGCCGAGGCAGTGCGCCTCCCGTTCGGCACCGGCCAGCAGCACCCCGCCGCTGGGAAGCGACCGGCCGGGCTGCCTGCGGTACACGTCCAACCCGACCCGCATGCCCTCGCACAGGGCGTGCTCGATGGCGATCTCGGCGGGCGTCCGCCCCGGCAGTTGAGCGAGCAGCGGCCGGCAGATCTGCTCCCAGAGCGCCGGCACACCCCAGGCTTCGGCCATCTCCAGCAGCACCGTGGCGACACGGTTGCCGTCCAGGTCCTCGGTGGCCAGCCGGATGCGCTTGCGCGTGGTTTCCACGGCATCCGCCGGCATCGGATCGGTAAGCACCAGACGTACCCCCGGGTAGGTGTTCTCCATCCGGGATTCGCTGAAACGACGCGCGGTGGATGCGCCGTCGCGGAATTTACCGGCGGCGCGCGGCGAGCACGCACGCCAGCGGGGGCACGGCCGGCTTGACCGGGCCCCTTATGTTGATGATCAACACGGCCAACGAAAGGTCCCCACCCCATGCCTGTCGGCTTCACCATGGCGATCGTCTTCGCCATCGCAATGGCGGTCAGCGCCATCCTGGCACTCGTCGCGCCCAAGAGCGCGATGAAGCAGACGGCCGCCCTGGCGGCGCTCGGCTTCCTCGCCGTCACAGTGCTGATCGGCGTCGCCTCCAGCGCCCACTCCGTGCCCATCCGCTCGGTCGGCATCGTCACCAGCTTCGGCAAGCCCACCGGCGAGGTGACCGGTTCGGGCCTGAAGTGGGTGGCGCCCTGGCAGAAGGTCGGCGAGTGGGACGCGGGCCGGCAGAAGTACGACCACATCGGCGGCGACAACTGCGTACGCGTGCGCACCGGCACGCTCGCCGACGCGTGCGTCGAGGTGCTCGTGGAGTGGCAGGTCAAGCCGGAGAACGCGCCGAAGCAGTTCATGGACTACAAGGGAGACTTCGTGAGCTTCCAGGGCCAGCGGGTGGGAGTGCAGCTCGACAGCGCGGTGAACGACGCCTTCGCCACGTACAACCCGCTGGAGCGGATCGACGCGCAGACCGGCAACCTCAACGTCGACCTGAAGCCGTTCGCCGCGAACATCAAGAGCAGCGCGGAGGGTCGACTCGCCGAGGACGTCGACATCCTCTCGGTGACCATCACGCGGGTCAACCACGACGACAAGACCGAGGGCAACATCAAGGCGTTCCAGGACAAGCTGGCGCAGACCCGCAACCTGGAGCAGGACCGCAAGAACGCCGACATCTCCAAGCAGATCACCGAGACCAACGCGAAGGTCGACAAGGTGACCCGCTGCCTGGAGATCGCCGAGAAGAACGGCGCCAACCCGGGTCTGTGCATCAACCCGGGCATCGTCACCGGCAAGTGACGGCCGGCCGGGTGGTCAGTCGAGGCTGACCACCCAGCGGGCGCCCTCGCCCCGCGCCAACCGGTCGAACGCCGCCGGCGCCTCGTCGAGGCTGACCACCCCGCTGACCAGCGGGGACAGATCCAGCGTCCCGTCGAGCGCCGCGCGTGCCAACTCGGGCACCTCACGGTCGGGGTCGGACGAGCCGTACACGGAGGAGCGCAGCGTCCGCGCGGAGTGGAAGATGTCCAGCGCGCCGAGGCTCACCATGTCGTCCTTGGCGCCCATGCCGACCACAGTCACCGCTCCCCCGCGCCGGGTGAGCCGCCACGCCGCCCGGATGGTGGCGGCACGTCCGACGCACTCGAAGGAGTGGTCGACGCCCCGACCCTCGGTGCGCGCCCGTACCTCCTTGGAGAGCCGGTCGTCGGAGAGCAGGAAGTCGGTGGCCCCGGCGGCGAGCGCCAGTTCCCGCTTCGACTCGGCGACGTCGACCGCGAGGATCGTCGTGGCGCCTGCCCGCCGGGCGGCGGTGAGCACCGCGAGCCCGACCCCGCCGAGCCCGACGACCGCCACCGCGTCGCCGGGCGCGACCCGGGCGGTGTTGCGGACAGCGCCGACGCCGGTCAGTACCGCACAGCCGAGCAGGGCGGCCCGCTCCGCAGGCAACCCGGCGGGGATCGCGATGACGGCGCTCTCGGGCACCACCACCGCCTCGGCGAGCGCGCCGAGGCCGAGGGTGAGGTGCACGGGGTCGCCGTCGTCGGTAGTGCCGCGCTCCACCGTCGGGGCGGTGTTGGCGGCGCAGAGCCACGGCTCGCCGTGCTGACACCACCAGCACACCCGGCAGGCGGGCGCCCAGTTGAGCACCACGGGCGTACCGACCTCCAGCCGGCTGCCCGGCCCGGCCTCGGCCACCACACCGGTCGCCTCGTGGCCAAGCACCAGCGGGAACCTCGCGGCCAGTGTGCCGTTCACCATGGACAGGTCGGAGTGGCAGACGCCGGCGGCCCGGATCGCCACCCGCACCTCGCCGGGGCCGGGCGCGGGCAGGCGTACCCGCTCGACCCGCAGCTCGGCGCCGGCTCCCCGCGCGACAAGCGCGCGAACGGTGACCGGCGCGGAGCCACCCGCCGGCGCGGAGCCACCCGACGGCACAGGACCGCCCGCAGGTACGGGGCCGGTCATCGCTGGATCGCCTTCAGCTCGCAGAACTCGGCGAGGCCGTGCACGCCCAACTCCCGGCCCAGGCCGGACTGCTTGTAGCCGCCGAACGGGGCGAGCGGGTTGAACGACGCCCCGTTGATGTCGACGGCGCCGGTACGCAGTCGGCGGGCCACCGCGAGCGCCGCGTCGGGGTCGGTGGACCACACCGCGCCGGCCAGCCCGTACTTCGAGTTGTTGGCGATGGCCACTGCTTCGTCGGTGTCGTCGAACGGGATGACGGCGAGCACCGGCCCGAAGACCTCCTCCTGGGCGAGGGCGCTGTCCGGGTGGACGTCGGCGAAGACTGTCGGTGCGACGAAGTGGCCCTGCGCGGGGACCGGCGCGTCGGGGCCGCCGACGACCAGCCGCGCGCCGTCGGCGACAGCCCGCTCGACGTGACCGCGGACCCGCTCGGCCTGGGCGGCGGAGACCAGCGGACCGAGCCGGGTGGACGGGTCGAACGGATCGCCGAGCCGGTAGCCGGCCACCGCCGTGGCGATCAGTTCCAACGCCTCGTCGTACCGGTCGCGGTGCACGAGCATCCGGGTCCACGCCGTGCAGGTCTGGCCGGAGTTGAGCAGGGCGTTTCCGACCCCGACCTTGACGGCGGTGGTCAGGTCGGCGTCGGGAAGGATCACGTTGGCGGACTTGCCGCCCAGCTCCAGCGCGACCCGGGCGATCCGGTCGGCGGCGAGTCGCATGATCCGCGTGCCGGTCACTGTCGAGCCGGTGAACGACACCAGGTCGACGTCGGGATGCCCGGCGAGCGCCTCGCCCACCACCGCGCCGGTGCCCGGCACCAGGTTCAGCACACCCGGTGGGAGCCCTGCCTCGGTGACGGCGTCGAAGAGCAGGTACGCGGTCAGCGGGGTCAGCTCGCTGGGTTTGAGAACCACGGTGCAGCCGGCGGCCAGGGCGGGCGCCAGTTTGGCCATCACCTGGTGCAGCGGGTAGTTCCACGGGGTGATCGCGCCGACGACGCCTACCGGTTCGCGGACGACGAGGGAGTTGCCGATGCTCTCCTCGACCGGAGGACGGGCGGCGAGGGCGACGTGGTCGCGCAGAACTGTCAGCGGCAGCGCGACCTGCACCCGGGTGGCGAGCTTGAGCGGCGCGCCCAGCTCGACGGCGATGGTTCGGGCGAGGTCGTCGGCGCGGGCGGCGAGCGCGGTGTGCAGGCGGTCGAGGTGCGCGGATCGTTCGGCGGGCGCGGTGGCCGCCCAGCCCGGGAAGGCGGCGCGGGCAGCGGCGACGGCCGCGTCCACATCGGCGGCCGTGCCGGCGGGCACCTGCCCGACGACGTCGCCGGTGCTCGGGTTCTCCACGTCGATCACGTCGGTGCCGGCGGGAGACGTCCATTCGCCGCCGATGTGCAGGTGGCGCCGCAGGCGCAGGGCGTCGGGCAGCTGCGTGGGCGGGGCGGCGAGGTCCATGTCGTCCCTTCGGGGGTGGCGGTGGGTGCTGAAACTAGCGCTGGGAGTTTGGACGCTACCCGCTGGGCCGGGCGGACTCCACCGGGTCGAGGGGGGCGATGCTGCGGGCGTACTCGGCGGCGAGGCCGTGCAGCAGTGCGTCCAGGCCGAGGGCGAAGGCGCCCTCGTCCACGCTCTGCTGGTGCTCGGCGAGCCGGTGCGCCTGGTTCAGGTGGGGGTAGTGGGCGGCGTACAACTCGGGGTCCTCGACGAAGCCCCGGGCGAAGGAACCGAGCGCCGACCCGGCCACGAAGTAGCGCACCGCCGCCCCGATGTGGGTGGCCCGCGCCGGCGGCCACCCGGCGCGTACCAGTCCGCCGTAGACCGCGTCGGCCATGGCAAGCGCGGCCGGTCGCCGGCCCGGGCCCTGCGCGAGGTACGGCACGATGTTCGGGTGCGCGGTGAGCGCCCGCCGGTACGACCAGGCCCAGTCACGCAGCGCGGCGACCCAGTCCCGGCTCGTGAAGCCGCTGGTGTCGACCACGCCGATGACCGTGTCGGCGACCGCGTCGAGGATCTCGTCCTTCGTGGCGAAGTGGTTGTAGAGCGACGGGCCGCGCACGCCCAGCTCGGCGGCGAGCCGGCGGGTGGAGAACGCCGGCAGCCCGTCGGCGTCGATGAGCGCGGTGGCGGTCTCGACGATCAGCTGCCGGGTGAGCCGGGGCTGGCGGGGTCGGGGCACTGCGCTCCTCGGGTGTCTCGGCCGCGGGGGTCTGGACGCGGTAAAACTTGCAGCGCTAGTTTAGAGGAAACCGCCAGCGCTCACGCCAGGAGGACCACCGTGGACTTTTCGCTCACCGACGAGGAGCGGGCGGTGCGGGACACCGTCCGCTCGTTCATCCAGCGCGAGGTGATGCCGCTGGAGGCGGAGGTGCTCCGCCGGGAGCGGGCACACCAGCCGGGCCTGGACCACTCCGAGGTGCGCGAGCTGCAACTCAAGGCGCGCAAGTTCGGCTTCTGGGGCCTGGCCACCCCCGAGGAGTACGGCGGGATGAACCTGCCTGCGGTGCTCCAGTCGTTGATCTGGACCGAACTGGGTCGCACGTTCGTGCCCTTCCGCTTCGGCGGCGAGGCCGACAACATCCTGTTCCACGCCACCGAGGAGCAGAAGCAGGAGTTCCTCGTCCCGACGATCGAGGGCGAGCGGCGCTCCTGCTTCGCGATCACCGAGCCGGGGGCCGGTTCGGACGCGGCGAACATCCGGTTCTCCGCCCGCCGCGACGGCGACGACTGGATCCTCGACGGCGAGAAGACCTTCATCACCGGTGGCCACGACGCCGACTTCGCGATCGTCGTCGCGGTGACCGACAGGGAGAAGGGCGCCCGTAACGGGGGTGCCACCGCGTTCCTTGTGGACCGGGCGATGGGCTGGCGATCGGAGTTCATCCAGACGATGGGCGAGGGTGGCCCGGCGTCGCTGATCTTCGACGGCGTACGCGTGCCGCACCGCAACATCCTCGGTGAGATCGGGCAGGGTTTCACGCTGGGCATGGAGTGGATCGGCAAGGGCCGCTACACCATCCCGTCGCACGCCATCGGCATCGCGGAGCGGGTCCTCCAGATGGCCATCGACTATGCCAACACCCGGGAGACCTTCGGCGCGAAGATCGGCACCAACCAGGCCATCCAGTGGATGATCGCCGACTCGGAGACCGAGTTGGAGGCGGCCCGCTGGCTGGTGCTGCGCTCGGCGTGGACCGTCGACCAGGGCCTGGACCCGCGGCACGCCTCGTCGATGGGCAAGCTGTACGGCGCCGGCATGGTCAACCGGGTGGTAGACCGGGTGCTCCAGATCCACGGCGGCATGGGCTACACCCGGGAGCTGCCCATCGAGCGCTGGTACCGGCAGGTCCGGCTGTACCGGATCTTCGAGGGCACCGACGAGATGCAGCGCCTGATCATCTCGCGGGACCTGCTGCGGGGCTACACGAAGATCGGCGGTCATCTCGCCTGACCTGGATCACCCCGTCAACGCGGTGAGCGCCGCGTCCACGTCGGCCTCCGTGGAGTAGATGTGGAACGAGGCGCGCACCCGTCCCGCACGGACCGCCGCCCGGATGCCGGCCGCGGCCAGGCGTTCCTCCGCGCCGGGCACGTCGACGCTGACGATGGCGCTGGCACCCGGTGGCCGGCCCAGCCCGGTGAGGAACCGGTTGGCCAGCGCCACGTTGTGCGTCTGGATCGCGGGCACGCCGATGTCGGCGACCAGCTCCAGGGCGGGTGCCGCGCCCACCCAGCTGAACCAGGCCGGCGAGATGTCGAACCGGCGGGCGTCGTCGGCCAGCCGCAGCGGCGGGCCGTAGTAGGAGGCGTGCGGGTCGCGGCCCGCGTACCAGCCCGCGGCGTCGGGGCGCAGCCGGTCGCGCAGGTCAGGGGCCAGATAGGCGTACGCGGTGCCGCGCGGGTTCATCAGCCACTTGTAGCCGCCCACCACCACCACGTCGGCGCGGCTCCCGTCGAACGGCAGCCATCCGCACGCCTGGGTCGCGTCGACCACCACCAGCGCGTCGTGCGCGCGGGCCGCCGCCACGATCTCGTCGTACGCGGCGATGGACCCGTCGGCCGACTGCACGAGGCTGAACGCGACCAGGTCGGTGTCGGCGTCGATCGCGTCGACAACAGTGTCCACGGGCACGGTGCGGACCGTGACGCCGCGCTCCTCCTGGACCAGCCACGGGAAGAGGTTCGAGGTGAACTCGACCTCGGGCACCACCACCGTCGCCCCCGCGGGCAGTGCCGCCGCGACCGGGGCGAGAAGCTGGGAAACGGTGACGCCGACGGCCACGTCGCTGTCCGGCACGCCGATGAGACCGGCGAACGCGGTACGGGAGCGCTGCACCGAGTCGCCCCAGCCCTCCCACGACGTGCCGCCGACGCGCCACGCGGCGAGGGCCTCCTGGAGGTCCGTCCACGCCGGCTCGGGCGGCAGCCCGTAGGAGGCGGTGTTCAACCAGCCGGGCTCCGGCTTCCACAACTGCTGCGCCTTCGCGATCTCCATGCCTTGACGCTAGGTGCGGAGCCGCCGGTCGGGCATGGCCAATCGGCGAGGGGCGGCCTTCGGCGCGCTCACCCCTGGTGCGATTCGACAGGGGCGCTCGGGCGCATCCGGGCCAGACTGGAGGCGAGGCCGGCGAGCCACCTGTCGACCTCCACCAGGTGCCGCACCGACGCGGGGTCGGCTGCCCCGAGCAGCGGACGGATCCGGTTAAGCCCGTCCACACAGTCGCTCGGGGCGGGCATCGGGGCCGCAGCCCGGTCGTTTGCCACCGCGCCGGCCAGGTCCCCGTACGCCGAATGCAGGTGCCGTGCCGTGTCCCGCAGCAGCGCGGCGGCCTCGGGCCAGTCGGCCAGGCAGCCGGGCGGGTTGCGGCGCAGCAGCGACTCGGCGCCCGGCACCACGTGGTGCCCGGCGCTGAGGACGACGTCCCAGCTCACCGGCTGCCTGCCCGGGTCGTGGCGCTCGGAGCGGAACTGGCAGTACGACGAGTCGACGAGGATCATCCGTCGACGGACGTCCTCGACGGCCGGGCCGGGATGCGCGGCAGCGCCGAGTACCGCCTCGACGATCCGGTCGACAGCGTTCCCGCTGGCCAGCAGGTAACCGGCGGCGTTGCGCCGCAGGTCGCGGCTCGCCCCGCGCGGCCACAGCGCGACGCCGGCGAGCACGCCGATCACCGCACCGAGCAGGACGTCGACAATGCGGGTCTCGGCCAGCCGCCACCCCTCGGAGCTGAGCTGGGCGAAGACGACCGTCAGCAGCACCGTGAACAGCGCCTGCTGCCAGAGCGGACCCAGCAGGCCTCCGGCGCCGAACGCCAGGATGAGGGTGATCGGCAGGACGACGGCGTACACGACCGGGTCGTCCACGGCGAACATCACCAGGCCGCTGACAACCGCGCCGACGACGGTGCCCAGCACGGCGGGCCGCAACGCGACGCGGGTGTCCACCGCCGACGTCCGCAGGACGGTGAGGGTTGCCAACAGGACCCAGAAACCGTGGGTGAGGTTCAGGACGCCTGCGGCAACCCGGGCAACGGCGAGCGCCACGGCGAGCCGCAGCGAGCTGTGCAGGTGAGCGGACCGAGGTGCCAGGTGGGAGAGGAACTGCCGCCGGTACAGCGTCCACGGTCGGCGGTGCGCGTACTCGAACAGCCCCGCATAGGCGTCCCCACCGTCGGGCCGCGCACCGACAGCCACCCGTGTGCCGACGGCGAAGACCCGCGCGCTGTCCGCGAGGGCCAGCGCCGTCGCGTCCCGACACAACCGGGCCACGTCCGCCGCAGCGCGACCGACACCACCGGGGTACGCCATCTCGGCCCGCCCGATCGCGGCGTCCAGGTCACCGAGGTCGACAGGCGGGGCACCCGGCGACAGGTCGCGGCCCGCGGCCCGGGTCGTCGCGGCGCAGGCGCGCAGCAGCCGCGCCGCGTCCAGGTCCGGGATCGGCTCCGGTGGCGCGTCCGCCGCCAGCCTGTCCGCCTCGGCAAGCACCTCCCGCAACGCCGCCGCGCAGGTCCGCAACGCCCGGTCCTGTGCTCCCGCCGCCGTGGGCGCCCACTCCGGCGGGTTGCGGGCCAGGTCGAGCGCGGCCACCGCGTCGTACGCCCGCTCGCGCGAGCCGTCCCGACCACAGGCCCTGTCGGTAAGCGTGTCGGCGGCGTCGTCGAGGAACGCCGCGACGCCGTCCGCCGCGCGGGTGAGCCGCTGCCGGTACGACACGGGCACCGGGTCGGGCCAGAGCAGCACCTCGGCCGCGGCGAGCAGCACGACGGCGAAGGTGACCCCGCCGAGGCGCTGCGGCAGGGTGCCCGGCTGGTACGGCGGAAAGGACGCCAGGATGTAGAAGAGTTGGAAGGCGCTGGCCAGCCCCACGAGGCGCGGGTTGCCGACGCCGGCGAACGCCACCACGAACCCGACGACGAGCATCCCACC
Organism: Micromonospora sp. NRRL B-16802; assembly: GCF_001279555.1. NCBI lineage: Bacteria > Bacillati > Actinomycetota > Actinomycetes > Micromonosporales > Micromonosporaceae > Micromonospora > Micromonospora sp. NRRL B-16802. Next base: position 29,751 of record NZ_LGEB01000072.1, read on the forward strand.
GGCAGCCGCCCAGGTGCTCCACGCCAGCAGCGAGCCCGCCACGATCAGGGCCCACACCACAGGCAGCGCCAGAAGCAGGATCCGCGCCCGCTGCGACGCCGGGCCGGGCAGCCGGGCGAACGACCCGGTGGCGACCACACCGAACAGGCCGTACGTGGCGAGCACCGAACTTCCCGCACCGTACCGGCAGGCGTAGAAGACGACCGACGCCACGAGGGTCAGCCGTGCCGCGCGCCCCAGGACGGCTCTGCTGTCCTGCCGGTGGCGCAGTCGGTCCAGGAGGCTGGTTCCGACCACGCCTGCTCCCCCGGATTCGTTGCAGCACCCCTCCCCGGTCCACCATTCTTCACCGAGGTTCCCGGCGGCCGGCGACTTTCTCCGACGAACAGCCCGATCGCGCCCTCGGCTGGCGTCAGGTGGGGCGGTGGGCGCTCAGCTCGCCCGCCACTTCTGGTTCGCGTTTCCGGTGCACTGCCAGATCTGCAACCGCGCGCCGTTGTCGAGGTTGCCGTCGCGTACGTCGACGCACCTGTCCGCCCGGATGTTCACCAGGTCATGGGCCCCGTTGAGGGTGAACTTCTGGGACGCGGCGCCCGTGCAGTCGGCCAGTTGGACGGCAGCCCCGTCGGCGGTGGACTGGCCGGCGACGTCCAGGCACTTGCCCATCGACCGGACCGTGCCGTCGGCGGGGAACGTCCACAGTTGCTTGGCGGTCCGGTGGCAGTCCCAGATATGGAGTCGGGCGCCGGCGGTGGCCTTGCCCTCCGGGATGTCGATGCACCGGCCGCTGGCGAAACTGACGATCTGCCGCCCGGCGGGCGCGCTGGTCTGCGTCGGCGGCGCCGGCGCCGAGGGTTGCTGCCCCGGCTTGCCCGCGGCGGCCGTCGACCCGCCGCCCGGTCTTGCCGACGGTTGCGCCGTACCCGCGACCGGCGGGGCCGCAGCGGTCCCGGACGGCGGACCGGCCGCCACCGGCAGACCCTGGAAGCCGTCGGTGACCAGCGCGAAGATCCCCCGGCTGGCCGCCCATTCGGCGTCCGAGGTGGTCCATCCGATTGTGTACGCGTGCCCGTTGCGGTCGACGAAGGCCCGGCTCGTGGCGCGCATGGGCGTGCCGTCGGCATCGGTGTACGTCCACTCCCACTGGGCGGCCCGCACCTGATAGTCGAGCGCGGCGAGCGTGACCCGCCGGTAGTCGGCGTACCGTCGACGCTCCGACTTCTCCCGGGCCCGCAGCTGGGCGACCAGGTCGGCGGGGACCGGCCGGAGTTCGTCAAGGACGAGCCAGCGGCTGCCATCCGGCTCGCGGAACTCGACCCGTTGACCGTCACGCAGTGGCTGCCAGCCGTCCGGCACCGGTACGAGGAAGCGTGGATCGTCGCGGTGGTAGTGCCACCCGGCGGGCGGCGGCGACAGCACCCTGGCGACCGGAGCCTCGGCAACAGGAGAGGCGTCGGCGGGCGGGTCCGCCGCCGGGTCCGGTCCCCCGGGCAACCCGAGGTTTAGCAGCGACGCGCTCGCCATCAGCACGGCCAGCACTGCAGCGGCGATCGAGCCGACGAGCCAGCCGCGACGCCGACGGGCCGGGCTGCCGGTCTCCGGCTGGGCCGACTGACCGGACTCGACGGTGACGAACTCGGGCACGATCATTGTGGGCGTACGGTCGCCGGTGTCGATCATCGCCACCGGCAGGGCCGGCCGCCCGAGCGGGCCGCCCGGACCGCCTCCGGCGACCGGACCGGCCTGCTCGACCGGGACAGCCTGCTCGGCCTGCTCGACCGGGACAGCCTGCTCGGCCTGCTCGACCGGGACAGCCTGCTCGGCCGGGACAGCCTGCTCGACCTGCTCGGCCGGGACAGCCTGCTCGACCTGGTCGTCTCCGCTCGTCGGGTCGGCGGAGTCGGCGGCCTGCCGCAGCAGACGATCCGCCTCCTCGGCGCTTATCCGCTGATCCGGCTCCCGCCGCAGCAGCCCTTCCAGGAGCGGGGCCAGCCGGCCGGCGTGCTGAGCCGGCGCGGGCAGCTCGGTGGCGAGCGCGGCCAGCATGGCCATCGGAGACGAGCGTTGGTACGGGGTACGCCCCTCGACCGCCGCGTAGAGGGTGGCGCCGAGCGACCACAGGTCTGCCGCCGGGCCGACGTCGCCGTCGGTGGCCCGCTCCGGTGCGAGGTACGCAGGTGAGCCGAGCACCATCCCGGTCTGGGTCACCCGCGGATCGCCGGGAAGGGTGGCCAACCCGAAGTCGGTGAGCACCACCCGGCCGTCGTCGGCGAGCAGCACATTGGCGGGCTTGACGTCCCGGTGCAGCACACCGGCCTGGTGCGCGGCCCGCAGCGCGTCGAGCACGCCCAGCCCGATCTGCGCGGCGCGGGCCACCGGCATCGGCCCCTCCGCTTCGAGGACCTGATGCAGGGACCGGGACGGCACAAGCTCCATCACGATCCACGGGTCGTCGCCGGAGTGCAGCACGTCGAAGACGCGTACCACGTTGACGTGGCCCAGCCGGGCGACGGCCCGCGCCTCGCGCATCGACCGTTCGCGCATCTCCCGGCGCTCGCCGTCTGGCAGGCCGGGCGGGGCCACCAGCTCCTTGATGGCCACGTCCCGCTCGAGCATCTCGTCACGGGCCTGCCACACGCGGCCCATTCCACCCTGGCCGAGTGGACGTACCAGTCGGTAACGATTGGCGATCAACTGTCGAGGAGCATCAGGCACGTCAGGAAGGTACCGGGCGTTGTTTACACACCCAATTCCTTGAGCCGGTAGATAAGCGACAGTTGCGTTTGTCACAGAGTGCTCTCAGGAATGAACTTCCGGGATTTCGCCCGAACTTCCCTATCAACCTGCCGCAATCGCCCACCGCAATGTTACCGACACGTACATCTCGCGCCGCCGACCTGCGAGTCGGGCAGCACGGCAGGGCTCAGACCCTGACCGCCCTGCCACCCACCCGTTCGACAACTGGTAGACGGCGGCGCTCTGCGATTCCCCAGTCCAATCTGGCGCGCGAACCCGCCCGCACGATAAGCGTTCCCAGGCTCGCAATGCCTTCCGCATCTGATCCGCTCGCTGCCGGCGGAAGAACCTCCGACGCCCAGCACTGTCGCGCTGATGTCGGCAACAGATCAGGTGCCGGGCGCGCACCTCAGGCCGAGCAGGCGCCCTCGTGCCACGTCAACTTTGTGACCGCCATCGGCACATAGAAGATGTTGCCACCACGGGGGACGCAGGTCGTACGGGTGGTGGTCGAGCCGTCGGGCCACGTGTAGACGAATTCCATGTCGACGTTTCGGGACGTGTAGTTGTAGTACGTCAGCGCCGGGACGCTGCCTGACCATTCCTTGCTGGTCACAAGGGACGGGGTTTCCACGGGAGCGGGCTCGGGAAATGCCCAGTTGGGCCAGACACAGAATGTGCCCGGCTGGCAGTTTCCGGGCGGCCACGCCTCGTCGGAGGCTTCTTGAGCTGCTGCCGAAGCGGCGGGGGCGGTGGCCACGAGGCCTGCCATGGTTGCCGCGACGGCAATGGATTTCAATCGCACGGGACACCTCTCGGAGGTTTGTTTGATTGATGGACGACATTACCTCCAAGAATTTGAGCAGTCAAGCACTCCGCTGTACTGTCGCCTGAGAATCGTTTGGACAAGGCTGTCAGCGGTGCCCGGTGCCGCCCGTGACCCCGGGGCGCTGGCGCGTAGGCCCGCACGCCCCGGGGTTCCCGAGTCGTGTCTCAGGCTGGCGAGCCGACCGGCACGGTCGCCTTCTCGTCCGGCCGCCGCGCCGCCGACTCGTCCTCGTCGTCGTGCTCGTCGAGCATTGTCGCCTCGTCGAACGGGTCGTCGCCGCGCAGCACCCCGACCGCTCGTTCCCGGTCGAACTCCCCGGTCCAGGTCCCCACCAGCACGGTCGCCACGGCGTTGCCGGCGAAGTTGGTGAGCGCCCGCGCCTCGGACATGAACCGGTCGATGCCGACGATCAGCCCGACGCCGTCGACGAGGTCCGGGCGGTGCGACTGCAACCCGCCGGCGAGCGTCGCCAGCCCGGCGCCGGTGACCCCTGCGGCACCCTTCGAAGCGATGATCATGAAGAGCAGCAGCGAGATCTGCTCGCCGACCGACAGCGGCTTGCCCAGCGCGTCGGCGATGAACAGCGACGCCATGGTCAGGTAGATGGCCGTGCCGTCCAGGTTGAACGAGTACCCGGTGGGCACCGTGATGCCGACGACCGGTTTGCTCACACCGAAGTGCTCCATTTTCGCGATGAGCCGGGGCAGCGCGGACTCCGACGAGGAGGTCGACAGGATCAGCAGGAACTCCCGGCCCAGGTAGCGCAGCAGCGAGAAGATCGAGATCCGGGCGATGAACCAGAGCAGCGCGCCGAGGACCACCAGCACGAAGATCAGGCAGGTCGCGTAGAAGCCCAGCATGATCTGCGCGAGGCTCTTGAGGGCGTCCACGCCGGTAGCGCCGACCACTGCCGCCATGGCGCCGAACGCGCCGATCGGCGCCAACCACATGATCATGGCGAGCACCTTGAAGACGACCCGCTGGATGACGGTGATGGCGCCGAGCACCGGCTCACCGCGCCGGCCCATGGCCTGCACGGCGAAGCCGACAAGCAGGGCGACCAGCAGGGTCTGGAGCACCTCCCCCTCGGTGAGCGCGGACAGCAGCGTGGTCGGGATGATCCCGAGCAGGAAGTCCGCCGTACTCCCGGCTTCGTCACCGGCGGCGGCCTTGCCCGCGCCGGCGAGGTCCGGTCCCAGGTCCAGGCCGGAGCCGGGGTGGATGAGGTTGCCGACGACCAGGCCGATGGCGAGCGCGACAGTCGACATGGTGAGGAAGTAGCCGAGGGCGAGGCCGCCGACCTTGCCGACCTTCGCGGCCTGACGGACGGAGCCCACGCCGAGCACGATGGTGCAGAAGATGACCGGGCTGATCATCATCTTGATCAGGTTGACGAAGCCGGTGCCGATCGGCTTGAGCTCCTTGCCGAACTCGGGGGCGACGAGGCCGACCACGATGCCGGCCAGCACGGCCACGATGACGGCCAGGTAGAGGTAGCGGGTACGGTCCCGACGGACCGGCGGTGCCGGTGCGGTGGCGGAGTCGGTGGTGTCCATGCCGACAATGTGAAGCGCGTCTCACCCGTTGACAGCCTTGCGGTCATTCTGTTCACCGCGAAACACCGAGGAGGTGGTGGGGTGGCCCGACGGCAGTGGAGCATCGCGGGGCAACTGTTCGCCCTCCAGGCGGTGGTGGTGACGCTGCTCGTGCTGGCCGGCGCGGCGGGTGCCGTCTGGCTGGCCCGCAGCGACTCCCGCCAGGCCGCGCAGGAGGAGGTGCTGTCGGTGGCGCAGACCGTGGCGCGCTCCCCCGACGTCCGCGCGGCCCTCACGACCGCCGACCCGGCAACCATCCTCCAGCCGTACGCCGAATCGACGCGACTGGCGACGGGCACCGACTTCGTGGTCGTGATGGCCCCCGACCGGACCCGCTTCTCACACCCGACCCGGGAGTTGATCGGCCAGCCGTTCGTCGGGGAGATCGAGCCCGCCCTCGCGGGCCACCCCTTCACCGTCACAAACGTCGGCACGCTCGGCGAGTCGGTGCGCGCTGTCGTTCCGGTGTACGACGACAAGGGGCGCATCGTCGGCCTCGTCTCGGTGGGCATCACCACCCGCGCGATCGACCGTAAGCTGCTCGCCCAACTGCCGGTGCTGTTCGGTGTGGCGGTGCCGGCCCTCGCGCTCGCCGCGACCGGTTCCTGGCTGCTCAGTCGCCGGCTGCGCCGCCAGACGCACGGCCTCGGCCCGGCGCAGATGACCCGGATGTACGAGTACTACGACGCTGTCCTGCACTCGGTACGCGAGGGTCTCGTGGTGCTGACCACCGACCGGCGGGTGGCCCTGGTCAACGACGAGGGGCGCCGGCTGCTGGGGCTCGACGCCGACGCGCCGGTGACCGACCAGCCGGTCGCCGGGATCGACCTGCCGCCCGCGGTGGCCGAGCTGCTCGCCTCCGGGCGGGATGCCCGCGACGAGCCGATTCTCGCCGGTGACCGGGTGCTCGTGGCCAACCAGCGGACCACCCGCTTCGAGGGTGCGGCGCTCGGCACCGTGCTGACACTGCGCGACCAGACCGAGCTGCGCACGCTGGCCAGCGAGCTGGATTCGGTACGGGCGCTGACCGAGGCGTTGCAGGCGCAGACCCACGAGTCGGCGAACCGGCTGCACACCGTACTGACCCTTGTGGAGCTGGGCCGCACCGAGGAGGCCGTACGGCTCGGCACCCGGGACCTGGCCCTCGCCCAGCAACTGACCGACCGGGTGGTCGGCGCGGTGACCGAGCCGGCGCTGGCCGCGCTGCTGCTCGGCAAGTCGGCGCAGGCAGGCGAGCGCGGGGTGGACCTGGTGATCGAGCCGGAGTGCCATCTCGACGACAGTCCCCTACCCACCGGTGACCTGCTGACGGTTGTCGGCAACCTTGTCGACAACGCCCTGGAGGCGGTGGCCGGCACACCCGCGCCGCGCCGGGTGCGGGTCTTCGTCGGCGAGGTCGACGACGAACTTGTGGTACGGGTCGCCGACAGCGGCCCCGGGCTGGCCCCGGACCGGGTGGCCGACGCGTTCCGCCGCGGCTGGTCCACGAAGAGCACCGGCCGGGGCCTCGGTCTGGCGCTTGTCGGTCAGGTGGTACGCCGACACGGTGGCCGCTACGACGTGGGCCGCTCGGACGACGGCGGCAGCCTCTTCACCGTCCGGATGCCGATCGTCGGGGCACGGCGATGACCGCCATCCGGGTGCTTGTCGTCGAGGACGAGCCACTGCTGGCCGAGGCGCACAGCGCGTACACCGAACGGGTTCCCGGTTTTGTGGTCGTCGGGGTGGCGCACACCGCGCAGGCGGCGATGGCGGCGCTGCGCGCGGGCGACGGCGGCGACGTGGACCTCGTACTCCTCGATTTCCGGCTGCCCGACCTGCACGGCCTGGACGTCTGCCGGGCGCTGCGGGCGGCGGGCAGCAGTGTCGACGTGCTGGCGGTGACCTCCGCGCGGGACCTCGCTGTGGTGCGCACGGCGGTGTCCCTCGGGGTGACCCACTACCTGCTCAAGCCGTTCACGTTCGCCGCGTTCCGCGACAAGCTGGAACGCTACGCCGACTACCGCGCCCAGGCGCTCGCCGAGGGCGAGGTGGTCGCCCAGCACGAGGTGGACCAGATGTTGGCCACCCTGCGCGGCACCGCCGGGCACAGCCTGCCCAAGGGGCTCGACGCGCAGACCCTCGATCGGGTACGCGCCGCGCTGGCCGACGTGACCCCCGGCGTGGGGCTGTCGGCCACCGAGGTCAGCGCGCTGACCGGCATCTCCCGGGTGACAGCACGCCGTTACCTGGAATACCTGGCGACAATCGACCGAGTGGCACGCAGCCCCCGCTACGGCACCCCCGGCCGCCCCGAGGTCGAATACCGACCCCGCTAGTTGCCCCACCGCCCCCGTCGATCATGGAGTTGTGGTGCTTCACAAAAGGGGCATCAGCTTACTTACCGGCCACCACAACTCCATGATCGACGGGGTGGGCGGTGGGGGGCGGTGGGG
>NZ_LGEB01000073.1:0-37344 GCF_001279555.1 Micromonospora sp. NRRL B-16802
CACCACCTCCCAGACCAGAAACGATGGGAGACAGCCTGCCCGACACATCCTCAGAACCAACGGATTACACGATCAACGTTCAAAGACGAGGCACTAGCTGACTTCGACGGCGTTCCGTTTGGTGACCTTGGGCCTGATGTGCCGGCTCTCGGCTGGATCCACATTGCGAAGTTCCCTGAGCGGCTACTCACCCAGTTATGCGATATGGGCTTGGCGCAAAAGGGACGTACAATGCTGCCCGAAACACCCCATCGTCCGGCGGTGATGGCCGAGTGGATCGGGTTGCATCCGACGCTCGCCGGCGCCTACATGACCGTGGTGGCGCGTCGCGTCGGCCAGGATGCTGGCTACAACCCGCTGACCGACCAAGCGGATCTGAGGCGGGCAACGGTGAACGGCAATGTTGCGGCCGCGCTGCGGCTCCTTGGCGTCGGCGGTGCCACAGAGGACGCCAAGGAGGCTCCGCGCCTGGAAGGCAATGGCGTCCACACCTATGTCTCGCTCGCGCTCAACTACGTGCGGCCGGGCAACCTCGACGATGTCTCACCAGAGGCCATCCTTCGGTGCCGCACCGACCTCGAGGAGGAATTGCAAGCTTTTCGCGAGTACGTTGCTGGCCAACAGCAGGAACTATCGACGCTCGCCGGGATCGCTTACGACCGACAGAGGTTGGAAGCCTTCGCAGAACACGTCACGCAGACCATTGAGGTTCCACTCAAGAAGCTCGAGCGAGGTCTGGCGCTGCATCGGATGGAGCCAACGAGGTCGCTGCTGCTTGCGGGCTCGTTTACGCCTCCGGCGACCGTGGCAGCGCTCACGGACAACGTGCCTGTCGCCGCTACGACCGTAGGCGTGGCGGTAACGGTAGGCAGCGCGTGGTGGAGCGTCTCGGCCGCGCGCAGGTCTGCGAAACAAGCCTCACCGGTCGGGTATCTGCTCGACGTCCGGGACCGGCTGACTCCGCAGACCGTCGCCTCGCGCGCCCGTGCGCTGTACCGCGGCTATCGCAAGAACAGCTAACGGCACCTGGCCAGTCGGGCCCTGCAGGAATGAGCTGGCAGAGGTTCCATTGTCACTCCCAGCTCGCGGTTACGAGACATGCACGACGTCATCGGAACTCTCGGGGTTAAGGCTTGTGCGCAGCGACATCATTCCAGCCCAACCAGAGGGCAAGCCATCTCAGATGTCACCTCGCCTACCCGATGCGCCGGCCCCTTCGCCGGTGCACGGCGATGATCGCCGCTTCGCGTAAGGTCCTCACATGCAACCGAGAGCGTTCGAGCAGCACATTGCGGTGTTCGGGGAGAGCGGCAGCGGAAAGACGGTCCTCCTCTCGTCGTTCTACGGTGGCACTCAGGAGCCGCAGTATCTGAAGAGAAGCCTCTTTCATCTCCTGGCGGAGGACATCGGTCAGGGCAACCGGCTGCACAGGAACTACCTCGGCATGAAGGACGAGGCGACGCTGCCGCTCACCACCCGCTTTGCCGCCACGTCGTACGCCTTCAAGGTGCAGATGAAGGACGGATCGGATCCGGCGGCGGCGAAGTCCCGGCCGTTCGACGTGCTGCGGGTGGTCTGGCACGACTATCCGGGCGAGTGGTTCGAGCAGTCCGTGCAGAGCCGAGAGGAGGCCCAGCGCCGCGCTGACACCTTCCGGTCCTTGCTGAGCTCGGACGTCGCCCTGCTGCTAGTGGATGGCCAAAAGCTGCTCGACAACGCTGGCGAAGAGGACCGGTACCTCAAGTCTCTCTTCAGCAATCTCCGCAACGGCGTGCTGTCACTACGGGACGAGCTGCTGGAGGACGGCAAGCCGCTCGCCCAGTTCCCCCGGATATGGGTGATGGCGCTGTCGAAGGCCGACCTCCTGCCGGACATGGACGCATACAGGTTCCGTGATCTGCTCGTCGCCAAGGCATGCGAGGACCTCGAGCAGTTGCGCGAGGCGATCGCCGGGCTAGTAGATGGCCGCGAGGCGCTGTCGGTGGGCGAGGATTTCGTGCTGCTCTCGTCGGCGAAGTTCGAGCCGGGCAAGATCACGGTGACCGAGCGCGTCGGGTTGGATCTGATCCTGCCGCTGGCCGCCGTCCTGCCGTTCGAGCGGCATCACCGGTGGCACGAGTTGGCACAGCTCCCAGCACGCTTGTTCGAGGGCCTTCTCGGCCGTGCCGACGACCTGGCATTCGCGCTGCTGGCCAGGACCCGACTGCCCGGCCCGCTGGGCCTGCTGATGAACCTCGTCGGTCCCGACCTCTTGAGCAACGCGGCGAAACTCGCCGGGGACAAGCTTCGGGCGGTCAATGCCGAGGCGCTGTCCAAGAAGGAGTTCCTCTCGGCCACACTGACCGGCTTCCGGATAGACCTGGAGAAGGGCGAAGAAAACCAGGTCCTGCTCCGGAGCGTGCGATGAGCCTCATCTGGGCCACCCGCGGCCGCGAGTGGGGTTTCCGTTTCCTGCTCAACGGCGGGTTCCCGGACCCCCTTCCGGAGTACGAAGCCGCTTTTGTGGGCGTCGGCGATGCGCCGGAGATCTACCACCCTGTCGGCGACAGGGTGGCGTTACGCATCACGGATCCGCTGGGCCGTAAGGACCAGTCGGGCCGACTGATCCCGCACGAGTTCGTCATCTGCGGCCCGCAGGCCGCAGAGATCCGTTCGGTGACCGATGGCCTTGCGCTGGTGTGGCCGCAGGTGGCTGGGGAGTATGAGCGAGTCTGGGAGATGCCCCGGCCGCCTGTCTGAAGCCGATCGTGGACATCCCGGTGGCGCTGGAGCTAAGCAACACAAGCTTCCACCGAATCCCGTGACGCTCGAGGTCGCCCTGCTCCCGCAACAGCACGGCCAGCATCGGCCGCACCAGGCCCGCGCGGGACGGCATCGATGAACGGCGCTGGGTGGAGTTCGCCGTCGCGCTGTGCTGCCCGGTCACCCGGATGGATCCGCCTACCTTGGCCTCCTCGAGACCGACGAGTTGCCCGCACCATCCGACGGTTCCACCAGGCCCCTTAACGACGACCTGATCCGTCAGCCACGGCTCGCGGTACGCCGGTGACGAGCGATGAGACCGGTCGCCTCCTCGGTCTCGACGTCGCCGAGGAAGCGGGTCCCGGCCTTCAGCGCTTCCAGTGACGCCCGCACCTCGGTCATTGGCAGGTCGCCCGCGGCGACACCGGCGAGCAGCCGATCCATCGGTTGCCACAGCTCGTCGACCCCGTCCGGGATGAGTGGGCCGAACGTCTCCTCGGCGGCCGCCCGGACGACGTCCCAACGGTCGGCCGCCGGCGGGTGAGTCCGGCTGCCCGTCACAAAGGTGGCGTGCTCGAAGAGTTCGATGCAGGAGAACAAGAGACGAGCACCGAGCAGACGTCCGTACGCCTGGGCCCTCTCGATGTAAGGTTCGGCGGCGTACGTGCCGGACAGGATCCGGAAGGCCAGGACGTCCGCCGTGGCCTCGTCGTATTGCCGCCGATCATCGTCGTGCGCGCCGGCGTGGCCCAGCAGGATGTGAGACAACTCGTGGGCCAGCACGAAAACGTTGGCGGCCTGGGTCAGCTCGCCGATCTTCCGGCCGTGATCGGGCGTGGGCGGCCGCGGCTTGGACGAGGCGTTGCCGTGCAGCAGGCGGTACTCGGCAAGCAGGAGCTCGAGGACCACCGCCGACTCCCGCTCGGCCCGCCCAGGCGGTACCTCCGGGTCCGGGTCGCGCACCTCGACGAACGCCTGAACGACCTCGAAGACGGTGAGGAACAGCCCGGTGTCGATCTGCACGAGATAACTGTCGTCGGGGAACGGGCGGGTGCCGGCCGCGAATCCGTCCAGGGCCAGCTCGACGATCAGCACCCGGTCGCGCAGCTCGGCCATCCGGCGGACGAGCGGCTCGTTCCCACCGACCAGCTCGGTCAGCCTCGGCCAGAACCGCCGCAGCGGAGCCGCCAAGCCGAACTCCGCGTACCCCGCCAGGTCGCCGGCCAAATCCGCCTCGCCCGGCCGGAAGATCCGGCCCTCAGCGATGTTGGCCAACGCGTAGTCGATGCCGGCGCGGATCGCGCCGTCGTCCGGGGCAGAGCTGACGATGTCACGCCAGTGGCGAAACGCCTCGGACTCCTCGTCCATCACAGACTCGCCGCTAGGTCGTGGGCGACAGCGCCGAAATCTCGGGCGCCAGCGGTGCGCGCCGCGGGCGATGTCACCCTCTGCGCGAGCCTCGCGGCCAGCTCCGTGGGTGAGTGATCCTCGGCGCGCAGGTAGCCGATGGCCGGATCGAGGATCTCCGGCGCCACCCGCACGTCACCGACCAGCACCGGCAGGATGTAGTCATCCGTAGCGCAATCGGCGATCCCTCCACCCTGTCACCGGCGCGACGGGACGGCACCTGCTCAAGCGATCGTGACGCTGCGCGGCACCCGACCGGCGGCTAGATGAGCGTATCCGTGGCCTCATGGCGAGGTGCCGAGTCCGGTCGAGATTGCTGACTATGACCCTGACTGGGCCGTCGCTTTCGTTAATCTGGGAGCCGTGCTCCGTGGTGCTCTCAGTGATGCCGCGGTTCGCATCGACCATATCGGCTCGACCGCGGTACCGGGCTTGGCCGCCAAGCCCGTCATCGACATCCAGGTGTCCGTGCCATCACTCGAACTAATCGATACGTTCCGAGAGCCGCTGGATCAGCTCGGCTATATCTATCGAGCCGACAACCCCGAGCGGACGAAGCGCTACTTCCGCGAACCGCCGGGCCAGCGGCGGACACATATTCACGTGCGCCGGCTCGGCAGCTTCTCCGAGCAGTTCCCGCTGCTCTTCCGCGACTATCTGAGGTCGCATCCACCGCAGGCCACCGAGTACGCCGTTGTGAAGCGCCGATGTGCGGCATCGTTCCGCCACGACCGGCAGGGCTACGTCGAAGCCAAGGACTCGTTCGTCTGGGACGTCATCCGACGCGCGGACGCCTGGCCCCAGCGCACCGGCTGGACACCCGGACCGAGCGACGCCTGACGGCGCGACACCGTCTGAACAGCAATCCCGGGTGCACGCTCATCGGGATGACAGCGCACGGCGCCAGGCGCTACCAACGCACGACAGCGGCAGATGAGGACAGTGCAGGGCGAGCGTTCCACCAGCTAGAGGGCGGAGATGGAGGTGGGAGCTCGTTCTTGCCGAGCTAGCGCGCGTATCACGTTCAGGGAACCGTTTCGCCAGGCCGCGAGGCTGCTCAGCAGCTGGATTGTTGCTTCAGTTGCTGTCTGCGGCATCGGTGGCGTCGGCAGGCCGAGGCTGACTGCGAGGTCGTCGGTGTGCACGACCAGCTCCATGACCCGGGTGAGCAGGAAGTCGTCGACCTTGAGGCCCCAGTCGCCGAGGTCCACGATGCGGTCGGGTGGTTGCGCTGTCACCGTGGCACGCAGGTTGGTCAATGCCGCATCGACCGCGTCCGTCAGCTCGCTGGGGGTCGTCGCTGCCGCTGTTTGCTCGCTGCGGCGCCGGATGTCGATGTTGTCGGCACTATCTACGCCTGACGTCACCCAGGCGTTGCCGGTGAAGTGCTCCAGCACCGAGATCGCCGATTCTCCTGGCGGCGCGGCGAGGAACGTCACGGTCTGAGTGACCTGGTTGGCCAGATGGCGGGCGAGGCCACGGGTGGAGAAGTCCGGCAGTGCGCTGGGCGAGGACCATCGCTCGGCCAGTATCGGGTTGCGCAATAGGGCCAGGGCAGTCTCGGCGGCGTCCAGGAACGCGGGTCGGATCATCGAGTGCACGTTATGCGCGCACAGGAACCCGTGTCCTCCCCGCACGCGCCGGCGAGGAGCGGCCCCCGTTGCGAGGGCGTGATCATCGACGTGAGCGCGCATCGCGTCGGGTCGTGCAGGCGCGTCCGGCTGAGAGGGCTCGTGCGCAATGACGGGTCCCGAACGCCTGGCTCAGGACCGTCAAGGTGGGCTGATCTTCATCTGAGCGGGATGGCGCAGAAAGGCGTATCCCACGTCGGGCATCGGTCTGTGGCGATCAACGACACGAACCCCTTGCCCGGGGTAGGCGAGTCGCGACGGGCAGGCACACGCTGTTTTTTGGTGACGACACGTCCCCGATGGTGGGGGAGCGGGGCGCGGTGGGACCCAGCCTTGTCATGTCGGCCGGCCCCCGTTTACCCCCCGAAAACCCCCGTCTGCCGTTAACAATCAGTGACAACAAGCGACCAGTGTTTGATCGCATCTGTGCAGCTCAACGCCGAATTCTGACAATCAATGACAAGCTCGATTTGATTACGGATGGTAACAAGGGGTTTTGACAAGCAATGACAAGCCCTGAACGAGGCTTGACATGGGGTGCTCGTGGGTTCAATTCGCCTCGGTCCGCCGAGTTGTTCGGTCAGAGGCCAGCGAGGGTGAGGAATCGATCCATTTCGGCCACGGGCAGCGTCGGTGCTGTGGCGGCCGCCCGCGCTACCTGCTCGTTCGGGTCTGCGAGGAGGGCGCGACGTGCATGGGCCGGTAGGTTCGGGTGTCCGGCGATTGCGTGGCGGACCGCGCTGTCGGGGTCGGTGGCCAGACGTTCGGTCAGCTCGACGGGCAGGTCCAGATCTCGGGGTGCCAGGCATCGCATCCGTGGATCCGGGTCTGTGGCCAGCCGGCGCAGGGTCTGCGGCGGGAAGGTGAACTCGTCGGCTGGTCGCCAGTTCGTTTTCTTGTCGGGCTGGAACTCACGGTCGATGCGTTCGGCTGTGGCGGGATCGACCAGGTGTGGGGCGTGCGTGGCCATGGTCGTGCGGACGCCACTGTCGTCGTCGTTGAGCAGCCGGATGATCGCGTCGGGCGGCAGCGTCCGGTTCCGTGCGGCGGAGCGACGGAAGCAGATGTACGGCGAGGACAGGTACGGCAGCGGGTTGGCGGTGACCCAGTCGAGTCGCAGGTGTCGCAGTTCGGAGACGGCCATGTGGTCTTCGAACTGCTGTAGCAGCGCGTTGTCGTCGAGTTCGTCGTCGAGCATGTCGGTCAATGGGTGCTCGCCCTGCTGGATGTCCTCGTGGATGCGGTGGCGTACCGGCTCGGGTGTGTCCGGGCGGCCGAAGACACCGACGCGTACGTGCGCGCTGGGATCGTCGGCGAGTAGGTCCCGCACCGTTGGGGGGAGCTGCGGGTGTTCAGCGACCTGGCGGCGAACCTGGTAGTCGCGGTCACCGGCCAGCCGTGCGGCCAGATCCGGGGTCAGGAGCGCGTGGCGTACGGCTGCGGCGCGGGTAACCGGGTCGCCGAGCAGTCCCGCCAGGAGGTCGGGGGGCGGCGTCGGATGCGGTGACCGCGCGTAGTAGGTCGAGCAGGCGGCGGCGCGAACCTGGTCGACGGGGTCGGTGAGGAGGACTCGCCGGACTGCCTCGGGTGCCTGCGTTGACCACCGTGCGAGCGTGGCCCGGACCTGCGGGTCAGGATCGTCGGCGAGCCGGGCCAGCAGATCGGCCGGTACGTCGTCGCGTCCGGCGAGGTACTCCCGCACCTGTGTGTCTGGGTCGTCGATGAGCCGCTCGTATAGCTCACGGGGCGCGTCACGGGCACCCACAACCACGGCAGCCCGGACGGCGGGATCGGCGTGAGCGGCCAATCGCATCCGGATGGCGTTCGGCAACCGGGGGTTGAGTGCGAGCGAGTGCAGCAGCCAGTGATGATCCGAGGCGAGGATCTCCTCGATCAGGTCCAGGCTCAGGTCAGGACGCGTGGCGACGTGACCGAAGCCGCGCCGGTAGCGCACCAACCGACGGACCATACCGGCCGGTAACGCCGGGTTCTCGGCAAGGCCGTCGAGCACCACCCGGGCTCGGGTCGGCACCGCGGTCAGCCTGCTGCGGCTCCGGGACCCGTCGTTGACAGCCGAGGACTTTGTGACCGCCGCCGCGTTCTGCGGCCCCCGGCTCGACGTCGGCATCGGGCGCGGGGCGAGCGCGGAGTTCCTCAGTCGGCTAGCCAAGGACGACCAGCAGCTTGACCGCGCGGTCGAGGACCTGCTCAGCACGCTAGCGACGGGCAGCGAGGTCACCGGGCCGCTGACCGAGCCGTACGAACTGTGGATGCATGGCGCGGGCGGAGGTTCGGCCGGTACGGCTGCCGACGCCGGGGCCAACTACTGCCACGGCCTGTTCCTCAACCCCGATCTCGATACCTGCATGCGCGCGCTGGAGAAGTACCGGGCCAGAGGTTCCTCCGGAAGCACGGCGGTCGCCGTCGCGGTGGCCGCGAATGCTGATCCCCGGCGAGCCCTCGTCGACGCGGACCGGCAGCCGTATGCGGTGACCACCGGCACGGCGGCGGACTGCGCCGAGACCATCGCCAACGTTCTGCGGCTGACCGGCGCGGACGAAGTGATCCTGATCGAGACGTCGAGCCGGCGGGACGACCACCTGCGGGCGCTTCGTGAGATCTACGACCTGGTTTCCGCCAGGCCCGAAACCACGGAACGGAGCCCGCGACGATGACCACCGATTTCGCCATGGCGCGGATCCCCCTGCTCAGCGTCGAGGAGGCCGCTGACCTGCTCGCCCGTGACGACACTGGCGGTGACCTGGTCCGGTCCGTCGTCGACCTGGCGTGGAGTTCGCCGGAGGGCATACCGGGCGAGCAACCGCCCCGGCCGCACGAGACCACGATGCGCTACATCGCCAGGATGGGCGGCCGCGCCACCCCGTTCGGGCTGCTCGCCGGCACGCGGCACGTCAAGGTCGGCGCGGACCGGCGCATAGAGCTCGGCCCGCGGGAGCGGCACCGGGCGGGGATCCGGGTGGATTTCGAGCTGCTCGAACGCCTGGTCGCCGAGGCGATCGCCGTGGCGGACCCCGACCGTCGGCCGTTACGCCGCAACCGCACCCTGCGGCGGCAGGCCGGTGGCTTGCGCTACATGAAGGCAGGGGACGCGACCGCCGACATGGTGAGCGTGCGGGGCACCGCGGCCATCGACACCGTGCTCGACATCGTCGGCGAGAAGACTCTGCTGGCCGGCGAACTGCTGGATGCACTCGAGGGTCGTTTCCCCGGGACGTCGCGCGCCGCGCTGCGATCCTTCGTCGATCGTGCGGTGCAGAGCGAACTGCTCACCACTGCCATCGATCTTGTGCGCCCGGGTGACGAACCATTCGACCTCGCCCTGTCGACCCTGGATCGGATCGGTGACCAGCTCCGCGCCGGTGCCCTGGCAGGGCTCGGTGCTGAGGTGCGCACCCTGCGCCGGATCGAGCCCGCACTCGGAGGCCGTCTGGAGGCCGCCTTCCGGCGCTTCGTCGAGGAGGTCCCGTCGCTGGCGGACGTGCCACCGAACCGGCGTTTCCATCTCGACCTGGAGATGGACCTCGCGGCCGCGACGCTCGATCGGCGCACGGTGCAGGACCTGACCGACGTGGTCCGGCGGGTCGAGAAGCTATTCGGCAGGCAGGTGCTGCTGACCGAGTTCCGCAAGGCGTTCCGGCGCCGCTACGAGGACGCCGAGGTGCCACTGCTCGAAGCGCTGGACCTCGAGAACGGCGTGCTGCAGCCCGGCGACCGCAACGTCTCGCCGCTGGCGCAGCAGGCCGAAGTGACGATGCAGCATTCCCGTCCTCTGGTCGAGGTGCCCCGGGAACTGCTCCGGTTGTTCGGCGAGTGGGCCCAGCACGGCGGCGAGATCGACATCTCCCAGCTGCCGGGTGTGCCTCGGACGACCAGCCGCGGGCTGCTCGCGTCCTTGCTCGACAACCACGAGGGCCGCTTCGACAGCATGCTCACGGCCGGCTACCAGCGGACGTCGCTGGCGCTGATCGCCCGGTTCGTGGTCGGGCGCGAGGAGACGACCGAGGCGGTGCGCGCCTGGTCCGAGGCGACTGCCGAGGATGCCGACGATCCAGATGCGCCACTGCATGCCGAGCTGGTCTACTCGCCGGGCGGTCGGGTGAGCAACGCCCTGGTGCGGCCGCGGGTCTTCCGGCACGACGTCGCCCTCGGCGGCGGCGGCGACGGATCACTTTCGCTGGACCGGCTGCGGCTTCGCCTGGATGGCGAAACGCTGCGGCTGCGCGACAGCGTCACCGGGCGGGACGTCATCCTTGAGATGAACGCCGCCCACAACGTGACCGCGCCGGGCCTCGATCCGATCTACAGTTTCCTCGGCATGATGGTGTCACCGGGCGCCGTGGGCTGGTCCTGGGGCGCGCTGAGCCCTCAGCCGCACCTACCCCGGGTCGTCTGCGGCCGGGTGATCGTCGCACCGGAGATCTGGGCGCTGACCGGTGCGGCCGTCAAGGAGGTGCTGGTCTCGGACGACCCGTCCGCGGAGCTGCGCCGCCGGTTGCCCGGTCTGGGGAAGCGGCGCTTCGTCGGTGTCGGGGAGGACGACCGCCTGCTGCCCGTCGACGTCGACTCGGCCCGATCGATCGCGCTGGCGCTGACCCGGCCGGCAAAGAACGAACGCGTGGAGCTGACCGAGCTGCCGCACATCGAGAGCCCGACGGCCGTCGGACCGACCGGGCGGCACGTGTGCGAGGTGACCATCCCGCTGCGCCGGGAGGAGAAGCTGCCGCGACGCCGGCTGCCGGTGGCACCTTTCGACCCGCGGGCCGGGCTCGCCTGGGTGTACTTCAAGCTCTACTGCGGATCGTCGGCTGCCGACGCGGTGCTCGCCCGGATCGCCAGGCACGTCGAGCGGCTCGGCGAGGCCGGCCTGATCGACGACTGGTTCTTCCTGCGCTACCTCGACGAAGGCTTTCACCTGCGGGTCCGGATGCGCCCGGCCGGGCCGGAGCACCGGCCGGGCGTGTTGACCGCGATGGACGCCTTCGCCACCGCGCTACGCGCCGAAGGACTGATCACCCGAGCCGTGATGGACGAGTACATCCCCGAGGTGGCCCGCTACGGCGGACACTCCTCGCTGCGCAAGGCCGAGGCGCTGTTCACCGCCGACAGCGCAGCGGTGGCCCGGCTGGTGGCTTCGGGTACGCCCGAACAGCTCCGCCTCTACCAGAGCGTCGCCGACATCCTCGCCTGGACCGGCAGGCTTACCAGCACCCTCGATCAGCAGCACGACTTCCTGTGCCGCTGCCGCGACGGTCTCGGCCTGGAATACGGCGGCACCCGCAACGTGCGCGGCAGATTCTTCCGGAGACATCGGGCCGACCTGGATGCCTACCTCGCCTCGGCCACCGTAGACGGGGTGACGTTACTGCGGCTGACCGACCTGATCGCCACCAGTGGCGGGTCGCTGCCGATGCCCATTGCCGCCTCCGTGCTGCACATGCACTGCAACCGCTTGTTCATGGTGGATGGCCGGCGCCTCGAATTCCTCGCCTACGACCTCGCCGACCGCAAGGTGCTGGAACGCCGGGCCCGATCCGTTGACACGGCGGGAACGCAGCAGTGACCACGACCCCGGTGACTGCGACGGGCAGCGCCCAGACCTACCGCAACTTCATGCGCGGCTTCCCGACCGGGGTCGCCGTCGTGACCGCGCTGGACGGCCGAAGACAGCCGGTCGGCTTCACGTGTTCGTCGCTGAGCGGGCTGTCGCTCGAGCCGCCGATGCTCCTCGTCTGCATCAGCAATGTGAGCACCACTCTCGCGCAGATCCGCGTGGGTGGAATCTTTGCCGTAAATCTGCTGAGTCAACGGGGCCGGTCCGCCGCTGATCAGTTCTCCGCACCCGGCCATGATCGATTTGCCGGCACCGCCTGGCGCCCGACCGCCACATTGGCGCTGCCGTGGCTGGTGGAGGCCGCGCACGCGGTTAGTGAATGCCGCGTCGTTCGGATGGTCGAAGCGGGCGATCACACCATTGTGGTCGGCTCCGTCGAGGCGGTCACGACCGTTGATGACGACCCGACACCGCTTTTGCACTGTTTCGGACGGTATAAGGTGTGGCCTAAATCGGCGTAGCCTTGGAGGAAGATCAGTGCAGACCGTCGTCCCTTCCGCCCTTGTCGGCACGGACATGTGCAAGCGCTTTGGATCAGGCGAATCCACAGTCCACGCATTACGGGAGGTGAATGTCGATTTCCCCTCGGGCGTCTTCACCGCGGTGATGGGACCGTCCGGCTCCGGGAAGTCCACCCTGCTGCATTGTCTCGCCGGGCTCGACAGCCTGACCTCCGGCTCGGTCCGGATCGCGGATATCGACATCACCGGTCTCGGTGACACCGAGTTGACCAAGCTGCGCCGCGACAAGGTGGGCTTCATCTTCCAGTCGTTCAACCTGCTACCGGCCCTGACCGCGCGGCAGAACATCCTGCTGCCGCTCGGCCTGGCAGGGCGCAAGGCGGACCAGGAGTGGTTCGACCGGGTGGTCGGCGTGTTGGGGCTCGCCGACCGGCTCGGGCACCGGCCGGCCCAGCTTTCCGGCGGCCAGCAGGTCCGGGTGGCCACCGCGCGGGCCTTGGTGACCCGGCCGGCGGTCGTCTTCGCCGACGAGCCCACCGGCAGCCTCGACACCAGGTCGGGGGCCGAGGTCCTGGGCTTCCTGCGGACGTCGGTCCGTGAGCTCGGGCAAACCGTCATCATGGTCACCCACGATCCGGTCGCGGCCAGCTACGCCGACCGGGTGTTTTTCCTGGTCGACGGCGCCGTCGTCGTCGAGCTGACGCAGCCCACCGCCGAGCTGATGTCGGACACCCTGAAGAAGCTGGAGCAGCGCTGATGTTCGGGCTTGCATGGGCCAATGTCACCTACCGGGTGTCGCGGCTGCTGCTGCCCGGCCTCGCCGTGGCGCTCGGCGTCGGCTTCGTGTCCGGCACCCTGATGGTCACCGACACCATGCGGCAGGTGTTGCTCGACCAGCTCAGCAGCACTCCGGCCAGGCTGAGCGTTGTGGTCGAGCGCAAGACGGACGACCTGGCCGGCAGCGCCAAGACGGTGCCGGCGGCGTTGCTCGAGCAGGTCGGCAGGATCGACGGGGTCGCGGCGGCGCGCGGGCAACTCTGGGGACCCGTCGCCGCGAACGGCCCGGACGGGCGGCGCCTGGCCGCTTCCCCGAATCGCTCCATAGTCATCGGCATCGCCGACGAGCCTCGGCTGCGGGACGTCACCTTCGTCTCGGGACAGGCGCCGAGCGGCCCCACCGACATCGCGCTCGACTCCGACACCGCCGTCGCACAGCGGATCGACGTGGGCCAGCAGCTCAAGGTCGGCGGATCCGGCGGGGGCGAGGAACGCACGTACACGGTCACCGGGCTCATCGACGTGAGCGACCGCCGCGCCGAGTTTGGCGACTCCGCGGTGGTGGGTCTGCTGGACAGCGCAGCCGCCGCCGTGCTCAGAGCGACCGCGTACGGACGCATCGAAGCCCTCGCCGTCGCGGGATTGAGTCAGGAGCAACTGCGCAACCGTGTGGCCCAGCAGGTCGGCGACCAGTATTCGGTGCGTACCGGCGAGGCCGTGCGCGCGCAGGAGGCCAGCGACGCCGCGCGGGATCTTGACTCCTTCACCAACGCGCTGATGTTGTTTGCCGGGGTCTCGCTGCTCATCGCCGGCATCGTCGCCTACAACACCTTCTCCGTCGTCGTGGCCCAGCGTCTGCGGGAGACGGCTCTGCTGCGCTGCGTCGGAGCGACCCGGCGGCAGGTCTTCGCCGGCAACCTGACCGAGTCCTCGGTGCTCGGACTGCTCGCCTCCGTGGTCGGCCTGATCTTCGGCTTCGGCGCGGCGCTGCTGATGCTGCGGTTCTTCGGCGGTAACGACGGCATCGACACCGGCGGCGCGCCGATCCAGTTCGAGCCGCGCACCGCGGTGGTCGCCCTGCTGGTCGGCCCGCTGGTCGCGACGCTGGCGGCCCTGGTCCCAACGGTACGAGCGGCCAGGGCTCGCCCGATCTCCGCGTTGCGGGACGCCGCGACCGGGCCGGTCCGGGGCGCCGGGCGGCGGCGCCTGGTCGCCAGCGTGTTCGCCACGCTCGCCCTCGTGCTGCTCGCCGGTGGGGTCGTCGCGGCCCGCGTCGCCGACGAGCCGGGGCGACCGCCGCTCTATGCCGTCCTGGCCGGCGCGCTGTTGCTCACCGCGGCGGTGCTGATCGCCGCACCGCTGGCGATTCCCCGGCTGGGTGTGCTCGCCACCCGGATCCTGGGCCCGCTCGCCGGTCACCCCGGCCGGCTGGCGGCGGAGAACGCCCGGCGCAACCCGGAGCGGACGGCGACCACGGCGGCAGCGCTCTGCATCGGCCTGACCCTCGTCACAGTGGTCAGCACGATCGCCGCGGCCGCCACCACCTCCGTCGAAAGCAGCTTCGCGCGCAACTTTCCGTTCGCCTACACCTTGCGGTTGGACGGCGCGAATACGGGCGCTGCCCAGGTCATGACCGATCTGCAGGGCCGCTCCGAGGTCGGCGCCGTCGTCGGCGTGCGTGGCCCGAGCGCCGCCACCGAGGTGACCGTCAAGGGTCGGGAGCTGCGGATGAAAGGCGTCGACGACACCATTGGGCTCGCCGCGCCCGACGCGGTGGCGAAAGGCACGCTGCGCGGCTTCGGCGTCGGCAAGGTGGCGCTCGACGAGGCCCTCGCCGATCAGCTCAAGGTGACGGTGGGGGACCGGCTTGACGCCAAGGCAGCCGGCGGGCAGGCAGACCTGCAGCTGACTGTGGTGGCGTTGTTGGACAACATGTCCCCGCTGGGCCCATTCGCCGTGGCGGCCGGGGATCTTGCCCGCGTCGCGCCGCAGGTGCCGGTCTCAGCGGTACAGCTGACCAGGGCAAAGGGCGTCACCGACGCCGCTCTGCAACAGGCGGTTACCGACGCGGTCGCCGGTCACCCCGAGGTGACACCGGTCAGTAGCGCCCAGAGCGTCAAGCAGTGGAGCGACGCGGTGGGGACGCTGCGCAGCCTGCTCATGTCCCTGCTCGGCTTGTCGGTGCTGATCTCCTTCTTCAGCGTGGCCAACGCCCTGTCGCTGTCGATCGTAGAACGCACCCGGGAGTCCGCGCTGCTGCGGGCGCTCGGTCTGACCCGACGGCAGCTCAGCCGTACGCTGATGGCGGAGGGGGTCTTCGTCGTCGCTCTGGGTGCCGCCGCGGGCATTACGCTCGGTGTCGGCTTCGGCTGGGCGGTGGCTGCGGCGATGGGCTGGAGCGCCGCGGCGGTCTTCTCCTTCCCGGGTCTGCAGATCGCGATGTTCGCCGTGCTGGCCATCGTCGTGGGCCTGGGCGCCACGCTGGTCCCGGCCCGCCGCGCGGCCCGCCTGCCGATCGTTCGGTCGCTCGCTCGGGAGTAGCCGCTGAGCCCCGCCCGCGTCGGGTGCGTCCCGCCGGCGGGACGCACCCGACGCGGGCGGGGCTCAGGTTTTTTGTGGTTAATACATGCCTCTATAAGCCCGGCAGAATTTCCTTGCCGGCGCCGCGAGCGGCGTGGCAGGATCTTTTTAAGAGAGATATGTCCACGCCGATCGTCGCGTGACCTCCGCCGCTAATCAGAAAGCGATGACAGGAGTGGGTTTGTGCTGCGCATCGCATTGGTGAACGTTCCATTCGCGAGCTGGGATCGGCCGTCGTTTGCGCTGAGCCAGCTGGCCGGCCTGCTCCAGCGGGAATTCGGCGAACACGTGGTCGTCGACGTGCATTATCTGAATCAGGACGTCGCGACAGAGCTGGGTGCCCTGACCTACGAGGCGATCTCGCTCACCCATGATCACGTCGACACCGGTCTCGGCGACTGGCTGTTCCGGTCGATCGCCTTTCCTGGCGCCCCGGACAACATTGACGAATATTTCAGTCGCTATTACAAAGGTGGTCGGTGGGCCGAATTCCGCGATCGGATCCGGCGATACCGCGACACGCTGCCGAGCTTCCTTTCCGGTCTGGTGGATCGCTACCGGCTGCCCGACGCGGACATCGTCGGTTTCAGCTCGATGTTCGCCCAGCACGTGTCGAGCATGGCGCTGGCCCAACTGGTCAAGGACCGCAACCCCGGCACGATCACCCTGCTGGGCGGCGCCAACTGCGAGGCGCCGATGGGCGCCGTGATCGCCGAGCGCGTGCCGCAGATCGACTACGTCTTCTCCGGCCCGGCGCTCGAGACCTTTCCCGATTTCGTACGCTGCGTGCTTGAGGACAAGCTCGAAGCCGCCGACGCCCTCCCGGGGATCGTTTCGCGCCGCAACTGCGATCAACCGCAATATCGCAAGGCGGTCGGCCGCAACCGCGACATCGACGAGGTGCTGCGTCCCGAGTACGACGACTTCCTCAGCGCGCTGGACGAGCACCCCGAACTCGCCCGCACCGGCAACGCCACGCCGACGCTCTACTTCGAGACCTCCCGCGGCTGCTGGTGGGGGGAGCGCTCGCACTGCACCTTCTGCGGGCTGAACGGCCAGAGCATGTCCTACCGCTCAATGCGGGCCGATCTCGCGATCGAACAATTCAACTGGCTGTTCGAGTTCGCTCCCCGGTTCACCTCGCTGTCCTGCACCGACAACATCCTCCCGCGCAGCTACGCGAAAGACGTCTTCCCGCAGCTGACGCCGCCGGCCGGTGTCTCCATCTTCTACGAGGTGAAGCTGCCGGTGAGCCGCCGTGACCTGACGTGTCTGGCGCAGGGCGGGGTGACGGTGGTGCAGCCCGGCATCGAGGCGCTGGCCACCAGCACTCTGAAACTGATGGGCAAGGGCACTACCTCGTTCCAGAACCTGCAGTTTCTCAAGACGTGCCTCGATCTCGGCATCGACCCGCAGTGGAACCTGCTGATCGGATTCCCAAACGAGGACCCCGCCACCCTCGAACAGTACGAGAAGGACATCCCGAAGCTGGTGCACCTCCGGCCGCCCTACGACGTCTTCATGGTGCGCTTCGACCGGTTCAGCCCGTACTACGTCAAGCGTGAGGCCCTCGGCCTCGACCTGCACCCGATGGACTACTACCCGCTGATTTATCCGTTCCCGCCTGAGGCGCTCGCCGACCTGGCCTACTTCTTCGCCGACCACAGCCTGGGCACGTACATGCTCAACGCGCTGGAGTGGCACGACCGGCTGCGCGCCCGGGTCGCCGCCTGGCGCGGCGCGTGGCCGGAGGGGGCCGGGTCCCCGGAGTTGCGTCTGCTCGGCTCGGCCCGGGACGGCTGGCGGATCCTGGACTCCCGCTGGGGCCCGGCCAAGGTCGAGAGCATCGACCAGGAGACCTGCCGGCTGTTGCGCCGGCTGGGCTCGCCGGCCCGGCCCGACCAACTCGTCGACGACTTCGGTGGGCAGGCCGCGCTCGACCGGATGGTGACCTGGCTCGACGAGCGTCAGATGCTCTTCGAGGAGAGCGGGCGCCTGCTGAGCCTCGTGCTCACCGAAGGTGAGGACGTGGAGGCCGAGACCGCGGACGAGACCGCCACAGACATCGCCCGGCCATTGCTCCCCGTCCTGAACACGACGGTGGGCGTGTCACGAGGAGGCGCATGATGGCCCAGCAGACGCTGCCCGCCCTGATCGAAGGATCCGGGGATCTCGTCAGCCACGCCCACGGCGACGCGTCCGAGGTCCGGAAGCTGCTCCACAAACACGGTGCTGTCCTCTTCCGTGGATTTGACGTCGGGGGGGCCGAGGGCCTTGAGTCGTTGGTCCGCACGCTCTCCGGGGAACCCCTGACCTACGTGGAGCGGTCGTCACCGCGCAGCGTCATCCATGGCAACATCTACACCTCGACCGACTACCCGCCGCAGGAAGAGATCTTCCTGCACAACGAGAACTCGTATCAGGCGGTATGGCCGCTCACGCTCTACTTCCACTGCGTCGAGCCGCCCCTGTCCCAAGGCGCCACCCCGCTGGCCGACACCCGCCGGATCCTCGCGTCGATCAATCCGGCGGTGCTCGACGAGTTCCGCCGGCGTCGGTGGATGGTGGTCCGAAACTTCGCTGCGGAGATCGGCCTGCCCTGGCAGACCGTCTTCAACAACGGCAACCGTGACGAGGTCCTGGACTACTGCAAGCGCAACGGCATCGAGGCGCAGTGGTTGGGCGATGACCACCTGCGCACAACGGCCGTGCGCGACGCCGTCCACCGACATCCCGTCACCGGCGAGGAGATCTGGTTCAACCACTGTGTGGCGTTCCACGTCAGCACGCTGCCCGAGGAGGCCCGGCTGGCGCTGCTGGAGATGTTCGGTGCCGACAACCTGCCAGCGAACACCTACTACGGCGACGGCGCTCCCATCCCGCAGGACGTCCTGGACCACCTGCGGTCCTGCTACCGCGGCGCGTCGGTGCGTTTCGACTACTGGCGTGACGATGTACTGATGGTCGACAACATGCTGGCTTCGCACGGCCGTGAGCCATACACGGGCCCTCGGCGGATAGCCGTGGCGATGGCGGAGCCGTCCTGCGAGGACGGTGACCCGCGTGAATGGTGAGGCCGAGAGCGCCATCCGGCCGGCCCGGATCACCCGGGACTTCGCAGTCTTCTGGTCGGTGCAGGGCCTGTCCGAGCTCGGCAACGGATTCGCGCTGGTCGCCCTCCCGCTGCTGGTGCTCAAGCTGACCGGCTCGGTCGTCCAGATGGGCCTGCTGACCGCCACGGCGGGTCTCGCCTCGCTGGGCACCGGCCTGATCGCCGGCGCCCTGGTCGACCATCTCGATCGGCGCCGGATGATGATGCTCTGCGAGGCCGCCCGGCTGGTGCTCTACGGGCTCATCCCGGTCGTCTGGCTGGTCAGCCCCCAGCTCTGGCTGCTCTATGTCGTGATGGCCGCGACCGCCGCGTTCAACCTTATCTTCCAGACCGCCTACGTCACGGCGATCCCCGCGCTCGTCGACCGGGAGCAGATCACCACGGCCAACAGTCGGCTGGAGACCACGAACGCGACCGCGTACATCGTCGGCCCGATGCTGGCCGGCGCGGTGACCGGGCTCTTCGGGCCGACCACGGCTATCGCGGTGAACGCGGCCACCTTCGGCGTCTCCTGGTTCGGGCTCGCGCTGATCAGGCTGCAGCCGAAACCGGCCAGCCCAGCCACAGCGATCGGCTGGCGCGACATGCGCGACGGCTTCCTCTCCGGCGCCCGGTTCCTCGCCCGACACCCGGTGCTGCGACCGCTGACCCTGCTGCTGACGATCATCACCTTCATGAGCCTCGGCATGGTCGACGTGCTCATCTATCACGTCAGCCACGACCTCGGCGGCAGCGAACGTCTCGTCGGATACGTGCTCGGCGTGACCGGCATCGGCACGATCGCGGGCGCCGGGCTGAGCGCCTGGCTGCGCCGTCGGGTCGGCTTCGGCTGGTGCTGGCTCGGCTCCTACGCGCTCTGCGGCCTCACGGTCGCCGCGCTCGGCATGTCGACCGGCGTCGTCGCTGCGGCGGCGCTGGCGTTCGGGTACTCGTTCGGCATGGCGCTCGCCGGGGTCTGCTCGGTGTCGCTGCGCCAGCAAGTCACCCCGCCGGAAATCCTCGGCCGCGTCACCTCGGCCTTCTGGACCCTGCACAGTGCCCTGGCCCCGCTCGGCGCCGCCGTTCTCACGCTGGCGGTGAGTCACGTCGGGGTGCGCACCCCGCTGCTCGTGGTCGGCGCGATCTTCCTCGTCCTGGTGGTGGCAGGGCTGCGCACTCCGATCTCCCAGGCCTACCCCGAACGCGTGCCGGTCACCGCCGGATGAGCCGAGCAGATCCCTATTAAGAAGGAGCGATCGATGGACGCGGCAGACGACACCGACAGCCGATCCTACCGGGTGGTGGTCAACGACGAGGAGCAGTTCTCGATCTGGCCGGTCGACCGGGAGGGCCCGGCCGGCTGGACGGGCACGGGCAAGACCGGATCGCGCGCCGAGTGCCTCCGGCACATCGGCGAGGTCTGGACGGACCTGCGCCCGCTGAGCCTCCGCCGACGGATGGAGCAGGACGAGGCCGCAGAGGCGTCCCGATGAGCCCGTACAGCCGGGCCTACCGGCTCGGCGAGCTGCGCGCCTTCGACGGCTGGGCCGAGCCGGCCGGCACCGGGCTTACCGACGACGACGTCGTCTACCTGCGCGACGACCTCACCGTCGTACGCACATCGGTTCTGACCGACCCGCAGCTGATCTGGGACTCGGCGGACCCGCGATGGCAGGACTTCTGCATCACCCGGCTGCGCTTCGACCGGCCGGCGGACCTGCGACCAACGCGCGACTGACAGCTGCGGCAGACCATGGAGGGCACAGTGCCGAAAGAGCAGATCCGGCCGGCATCCGCGGCCTACTGGCGGGAGACGCTCGGCGACGCAACCGCAGTCGACCTGTGGACGGACGTGCCGCACCCGCCCGTGCAGTCCCACCGGGGCGCCACCCACCACTTGCGCCTCGGCGCCGACCTGGCGCAGCGGTTGCGCAGCCTCGGCCAGCAGGTGGAGGCCGACCTGCCGGCGGTCCTGCTCGCCGGGCTGCTCGTCCTACTCGGCCGCTACCAGGGCCGGACCGACGCACTGGTGGGACTCACGACCGGCGGTGCGAACACGGTCGTGCTCCGCGCCGGGCTTGCCGGCCCTCTCCGCCCGCGCGAGTTGGTCGCCCGGGTAGCCGCCGGCACTGCCGCCGCGCGTACCCATGAAGTGCCTTTCGAGGACCTGGTGGACCTGCTGGCCGGCGCCGACGACCCGAGCCGGCATCCGATCTGCCAGGTCGGTTTCGAAGCTGTGCCCGGCCCGGTCCAGAACGACCCGGTCGCCATCTTCGACCTCAAATGGACCATCCACGACGACACGCGCGACCTGCCGTGCGCCGTTCAGTACGCCACCGACCTGTGGCTGCCGGCCACCGTCGAGCGACTCGCCCAGGCATGGCTGCAGGTGCTGCACGCGATGGCCATGAACCCGGACGGGCCCCTTGACGACCTCGGCCTGGTCACCCCGGCCGAACTTGCCCGCCTCAACCGATGGAACGACACAGCGCGGCCGCTTCCGGGCACGTGCACCGTCGACGGCCTGGTCCAGCGCTGGGCGTTGCGGACCCCCGACCGGGTCGCCCTCACGGAGGGCACCACTGGTCTGACCTACGCCGAGCTCGTCGGGCAGGCCGCCCAGGTGGCCCAAACCCTGATCGGGGTGGGCGTCGGCCCGGACAGCCAAGTCGGCCTGCACCTGCCACGCGGCGCGGATCTGGTGGTCGGCATGCTCGGCGTGCTCAAGGCGGGCGGATCTTATCTCGTGCTCGACCCCTCGCACCCCGCCGAGCGTCTCGACTTCATGGTGCGCGACTGCCGGGTCACCGCCGTACTGACCGGAACGGACGTCCCGCCCTGGCTGCCGGCCACCGGCGTGCCCGCGATTGCTCTCGCGCCGACTGCCCGCCGGT
The DNA here is from genome assembly GCF_001279555.1 of Micromonospora sp. NRRL B-16802. Classification (NCBI taxonomy): domain Bacteria; kingdom Bacillati; phylum Actinomycetota; class Actinomycetes; order Micromonosporales; family Micromonosporaceae; genus Micromonospora; species Micromonospora sp. NRRL B-16802. The sequence goes on from NZ_LGEB01000073.1 coordinate 21,216, forward strand.
CCGTCACCTCCGCGGCGGAGCCGCGCTCGCTGCCCGGCGCGCTCGCGGCGGTCATGTACACCTCCGGGTCGACCGGGCGGCCCAAAGGCGTTGGCGTCGAACACCGGGGAATAGTTCGGCTCATCACCGAGACCGACTACGTGACGATCGGACCGGACGACCTCCTGGTCCACCTGGGCGATCCGTCGTTCGACATCACGCTCTTCGAAGTCTGGGGCGCGCTCTGCAACGGTGCCCGGGTCGAGGTGCTCCCCGGCGGCGAGCAACTCGGGCCCGAGGAGGTACTCGCGCTGCTCGGCAGGCTGCGCCCGACCGTCCTGGCACTGACCAGCACGCTGTTCAACCGCGTCGTCGACCTCGATGCCGGAGCCTTCGGTGGCCTGCGTTATCTGTTCGTGGTCGGCGAAGTGATGGATCCGGGCCGCAGCCGGCAGGTCCTGCGGGACGGGCCGCCCGGCCACCTGATCAACGGCTACGGGCCGACCGAGAACACCACCTTCTCGACCTGCCATCGGATCACCGACCTGCCCGAGCGCGGCGGCGTGCCAATCGGCCGGCCCATTGCCAACACCACCCTGCACGTGGTGGACCAGCAACTGCGCCTGGTGCCGATCGGATTCCCCGGCGAGCTTTATGTCGGCGGCGCCGGCCTGGCCCGCGGCTATCTCGACCGGCCCGCGCTGACCGCGGAACGCTTCGTCCCTGATCCCTTCGGCGCTGTGCCCGGCCTGCGGCTCTATCGCACCGGAGACCTCGTCCGGTGGCGCGGGGACGGGGCCATGGAATTCCTCGGGCGGATCGACCAGCAGGTGAAGGTGCGCGGATACCGGATCGAGACGGGCGAGATCGAGGCCGCCCTGCTCGCCACCGGCACCTTCCGCGAGTGCGTCGTCCGGCTGGTCCAGGTGAGCGGCGACAACCGGCTGGTCGCCTACCTGGTCGGCCGGGAAGGGCAGCAGATCAGTGTTGACGACCTGTTGGCCCAGCTGCGCCGGCGGCTGCCCGCCTTCATGCTCCCCAACCACTTCATCGCCCTCGACCGGCTGCCCACCACCGTCAGCGGCAAGCTCGACGTCCGGGCGCTGCCCGGCGTGCCCGCCAGCCTCCAAGTGTCGCCGGTGGGCAGAGTCGCGCCCCGCAACCCGCTCGAGCGCCAGGTATGGGAGATCTGGGCCGAACTTCTCGGAGTGCGCGAGTTCGGGGTGCACGACAACTTCTTCCTCCTCGGCGGCCACTCGTTGCTCGCGATCGTGGTGGTCACCGAGATCGGCAGTCAGTTCGGTGTCGACGTACCGGCCCGGGTGATCTTCGAGACCCGGACCGTCGCCGGGCTCGCGGCCGAAATCGAGCAGCGCCGCCGTGAGCGTCCCGGCAGTCCGCCCGACGAGGTCGACGACCTTGTCCAGCGCATCGAGCGAATCTCCCGGCAGGAAGGGACCGTGTTGTGAGCGCTGTGTCCGACCAGATCCGCGACCTGCCTCCCGGACAGCGGGCACAGCTGCGGCAGCGGCTGTGGGAGCGGGGCCTGCCGCCCATCGGCCTCGGCGCGGACGATGGGGACGCCCCGGCATCGTTCACCCAACGCCGCATGCTGTTCCTGCACCACCTCGACCCGGCCAGCCACGCCTACCACAGCCCCACGGCCTACCGGATCACCGGCGACCTCGAAGTGGCCGCGCTCGCGCTGACGCTCGACGACGTCCAGGCCCGGCACGAGGTCCTGCGGGTCGCCCTGCCGGTGCACGAGGGCCGACCCGTCCAGCGGGTCGCTCTGCCCGGCCCCCGGCCGCTGCCCGTCCTCGATCTCAGCGGCCTGCCCGTCGAGCTGCGGTACGACGAGGCCGAGCGGCTCGCGCAGACCGAGCCGGGCGATCCGTTCGACCTGGCTGCGGGACCGCTGCTGCGCTATCGGTTACTGCGCCTCGCACCGCGGGAGGCACTGCTGCTCGTCACCTTCCACCACGCCGTGTTCGACGGCTGGTCGATCAGCGTCTTCACCAGGGATCTCGCCCGCTGCTACGAGGCGCGGGTGACCGGCACGAAGGCCGACCTGCCGCTGCTGCCGGTGACCTACCGCGAATACGCCTGCTGGCAGGAGGACTGGGCGGCCGGTGACGATGCGACGCGTCAGCTCGACTACTGGCAGCAGCAGCTCGCGGATGCCCCGGAGGCCCTGACACTGCCCACCGACCGGCCACGTCCGGCGGTCGCGGGACATCAGGGCGCAAGCGTGACCGGCACCGTGCCGTCGACGGTCCGCGACCGGCTGGTCGCCCTGGCCGGACGGTCCGGCGGCACGCTGTTCATGGTGCTGCTCGCCGCATTGCAGGTGGTGCTCGCCCGGTACAGCGGCCAGAACGACGTCGTGGTCGGCACGCCGGTCGCCAACCGGCGCCACCGCGCCCTGCACGAGCTGATCGGCTTCTTCGCAAACTCTGTCGCGCTGCGCACCCGGATCCGTGCCGACGAGCCGTTCAAGGACCTTCTCGAGCGGGTGCGCCAGACCTGCCTCGACGCCTACGAGCACCAGGACGTGCCGCTCGACCTGGTCGCCCGCCGGCTGCACCCGGAGCGGGACCTGAGCCGCAACCCGATCTATCAGGTCAACTGCACCATGCATAACACCCCCGATCCCGTACGTACGATGGCCGGCCTGCAGGTCGTCATGCTCGACATCGACGACCACGCCGCCCGCTTCGACCTGGACCTCAACGTCGTCGAGGAGCCGGACGGCCTACGCTGCCTGCTCATCTACGCCACCGACCTTTTCGACGCGGCGACCGCCGAGCGCCTCACCCGCTCCCTGCTGCTGGTCCTCGATGCGGTCGGCGCGGACCCCACCACCCGTGTCGGCGACCTTCCGTTGCTGGACGGCGCGGAGCGCGACAGACTGCTGCGCGACGACAACGCGAGCCTTCGGGAACGGCCCGCCGACCCGCGCGTGCACCGGCTGTTCGAGGAGCAGAAGCGGCTGTGTCCCGAGGCGGTCGCCGTCTCCGATCCCTGCGGCCGGATGACCTACGCCGAGCTGGACGGCCGCGCGAATCGCATCGCTCACTCGTTGCGAGAGCAGGGGGTGCGCCGTGGTCACATCGTCGCCGTCCTGCTCACTCCGTCGACGGAACTGGTCGCCACCCTGCTCGGCGTGCTCAAGGCCGGCGCCGCCTACCTGCCGATGAACCCAGCCGACCCCACGGCCCGGCTGATCCACCTGCTGGGGGACAGCGCCGCGACCCTGCTGATCACCGAGGCCGTCCGGCAGCAGATCACCGACATCCCCGTCCTGTACGTGGAAAGCCTGACCGGCACCACCGCCGACCCGCCCCGGGTGGACGGCCACGCGGACGATCCGATGTACCTCATCTACACATCCGGGTCGACGGGCGGCCCGAAGGGAACGCTGGTGTCGCACCGCAGCGTCGCCAACTATCTGCTCTGGACGGTGGAGACGTTCGCGGCAGCGGGTCACGGCGGCGGCACCCTGCTGCACTCCTCGGTCGCTGTCGACCTGACCGTCACCAGCCTCTTCGCCCCCCTGCTGGCCGGGCAGCGGATCATCGTGCCGCACGCCGGAGAGGCGCCCGGTGCAGCGCTGGCCGACTCCGCGCGTACCGACCGCGACCTGACCTTCGTCAAGCTGACTCCGGCCCACCTGCGCCTACTCGAAGACGTCCCTGGCGCCCAGAACCGCCGAGAGCAGTGGACCCGCGCGTTGGTCATAGGCGGCGAGGAACTGCGCGAAGGCCAGCTGGCCGGCTGGCATCCGGACGCCGCCGGGCTACGGCTGATCAACGAGTACGGCCCGACCGAGACCGCGGTCGCCTGCGCCGCGTACGAGGTGGGCCCGGCCCCAGCGCCCTCGGGCCGGGTGCCGATCGGTACCCCGATCGCCAATACCAGGCTCTACGTGCTGGACGAGAGCCTGCAGCCGGTACCGGTCGGCGCCACGGGCGAGCTCTACGTCGGCGGCGCCGGAGTCTCCTACGGCTACTGGAACCGCGCCGCTCTGACCGCCGATCGGTTCCGGCCCGACCCGTACGGCGGCCTACCCGGCAGCCGCCTCTATCGCACCGGCGACCTCGTGCGCCGCCGCAGCGATGGCAACCTGGAATACCTCGGCCGCGCGGACGACCAGGTGAAGATCCGCGGCCACCGGGTCGAACCAGGGGAGATCGCCCGGCTCGCCGAGGAACACCCGGCCGTGCGGCGATGCGTGATCGAGGTGGACCGCGCCGTCTCTGGTACGGCACAACTCGTCGCTATCGTTGCCGTCGACGGCAACGTCGCAGACGCCGGGCACCGCGACGAACGGCTCGCGCAATGGCGCAGCCTCTATGACGAGGACGTCTACGCCGATCTGTCCGCCGGCGCGGACCCCGCATTCCACCTTGCCGGCTGGATCAGCAGCTACACGGGCGAGCCGATCGACCCGGCCGAGATGGCGGCCTGGCTCGACGAGACGGTCGCCCGGCTCGCGGCGTTACGTCCGCGCCGGATCCTCGAGATCGGCTTCGGTACCGGCATGCTGTTGGCTCGACTGGCCCCCGGATCCGAGCACTACCGAGGCGTCGACCTCTCAGCCGCCGCAGTCGACTACGTCCGCCGGTCCGTCCCGGGAGCGGGGGACGCCCACGTCGAGCTGTCCGCCGCACCCGCCCACCTCGGCGTCCCTGCCGGGCAGAGTTTCGACACGGTCGTTCTCAACTCCGTCGTCCAGTACTTCCCGTCCGAGCGGTATCTCGCCGAGATCCTCGAGCAGGCGGTCTCTGCGGTGGCCCCGGGCGGCCACGTCTTCGTCGGCGACGTGCGCAACCTGGCCCTGCTGCGCGTGTTCCGCACCTCGGTCGCTGCCCGGCGCGCCCTGGCCGGCACGACCGTCGGCCGGCTGCGAGCCGACGTGCAGCGCCAGCTCGACGCCGAGGAGGAACTGTGCCTCGACCCCCGCTTCTTCACCGGCCTGCCGACCATCCTGCCTCGGATCAGCGCCGTGCGCGTCATGCCCAAACGCGGCGGGACCAGCAACGAGCTCATCCGCTACCGCTACGACGTCGTCCTCGAGATCGACGGACCGGCGTCGGCGCCGAGCGAGGTTCTCGACTGGAGCGCCGACGGCCTTAGCCTGACCGCTCTCGAGTCCCGCCTGACCGGCGAACGGCCCGCCCGGCTGGTTGTCGCCGGCGTGCCCAACGCCCGGTTGGACGGCGACCTGGCACTGCTGGACGCGCTCGCCGGCGCCTCCGGTGACACACCGCTCACCAACCTCACCTTCGGCGATCCGGGGCAGCCCGGTCATGATCCGGAACAGCTGTGGCAGCTCGCCGGCCGGGTGCCCTACCAGGTCGAGCTGAGCTGGGCCCGGGGCCGGACCGACGGCGCCTTCGACGTGCTGCTGACCCGAGTCGACCAGCTCGGCCCCACAAGCCCCGAGTTTTCCGCACCGACGCCGCAGCGCCTAGCGAACGATCCGCTGTGGCATGCCGCAGCCGTCGCCGCGTTGCCGGCGATCGAAGCGCACCTGCGCGCCCACCTGCCCGCTCCGCTGGTTCCGTCACGCTACGTCCCGCTCGCCGAGCTGCCGCTGACCCAGGGCGGCAAGCTCGACCACACGGCCCTGCGTCATCTGGTCGAGGCCGGTACCGACGGCGCAGCCGGTAGCCCGCAGGCCGCGGGGCGCAGGCCGATGAGCGACACGGAACGCCGGATCGCGGAGATCTGGACCGAACTACTGGCTCGCGAGGCGATCCGCCCAGACGACGACTTTTTCGACCTCGGCGGCCACTCCCTGCTGACCTTCAAGCTCGTGTTCCGGCTGCGCCGAGAGTTCACCGTCGAGGTCCCGATCCGGGCACCGTTCGAATTCTCCACGCTCGCCGCCCTCGCCCGGCTAGTCGACGAGCTCATCCAGCAGGAGGCGGAACCCAGGCCCCCGGCCCTGGAACGCGTTGCCCGCACCGGGTCGATGCCCGCATCCTTTGCCCAGGAAAGGCTCTGGTTCGTGCATCAACTCCATCACGGCAGCGTTCAATACAATTTCCCGGTCTTCCTGCGGCTGCGCGGCAAGCTCGATGTGGCCGCCCTGACAGCCGCCCTCGACGAGGTCACCGGCCGCCACGAGGTGCTGCGCACCGTGCTGGTCTCCGAGGACGGCGGCCCCCGCCAAGTGATCCTGCCGCACCGCCACGACGATCTGCCCGTGGTTGACCTCTCCGGCCTGCCGCCGACCGAGTGCGCCGCCGAAACCCGACGGCTCGGGCGCGACCAGTACGCCCAGCCGTTCGACCTCGCGCGCCCACCGGTGGTCCGAACCGCCCTGGCCCGGGTCGGCCCGGCCGAGCACGTCCTGCTCCTGACCATGCACCACATCGCGGTCGACGGTTGGTCGGCGGGGCTGTTGCTCGACGAACTGGCCGAGGCATACGCCGCCGCCCTCGACGGCCGGCCGTCGCGCCTGCCCGAACTGCCGGTCCAGTACGCCGACTACGCGGTCTGGCAGCGCCGCTGCGCTGCGGAGGGCCAGTGGGACAGCCAGCGCGACTACTGGCGGGAGCGCCTCGACGGCATCCTGGAGCTGCCCGGCCTGCCCACCGACCAACCCAGGCCCGCGCACGCCGCCCACGCCGGGGGCCTGCTGCCGTTCCGGATCCCGGCCAACACCACCGAGGCGCTCCGCAAGCTGTGCGGCCAGGAGGAGGCCACCCTGTTCATGGGGCTGCTGAGCGTGCTGCACGTGCTGGTAGCCCACCGCACCGGCCGGCAGGACGTCGCCGTCGGCTCGGATGTCGCCAGCCGCTCGGACACCGCCACCGAGCGGCTGATCGGTTTCTTCGTCAACCAGATCGTGCTGCGCGGCGATCTCAGCGGCCGGCCGACCTGGCGCGAGCTGCTGCGCCGCACCAGGAGCAGTACGCTCGACGCCTACGCCCATCAGGACCTGCCGTACGAGGAAGTCGTCAAGCTGCTCAACCCGCGGCGCAGCGGCAACCCCAACCCGCTGTTCCAGATCAAGATCGTGCTGGATAGCACGGCGGAGTCGGCGGCCACCCTGCCCGGACTGGAGGTCGAGCCGGCCGGCCTGGATGTGATCGACACCAGCCGGTTCGACCTCGTGCTGCTGCTCAAGGCCGACGCCGAGGGCATCGAGGGCACCTGGGACTACGACGCGGAACTGTTCAACCCCGGCACGGTCGAGGCGCTACGCGACGAATATCTGGCGCTGCTCACCGCCCTGATCGAGCGCGCCGACGAGCCGGTCGGGGACAACCCGGCACCCCGGCGGCGCAAGGGATTCAAGCGGCTCGCACCGACCGCGATCACCCTCGCCTCCGCAGAGGCCGTCACGCGCTGCCCGATCGGCGACGGGTCTGCGCTGCCGCTCGTGCTGAGCCCGACGCGCGACGACGTCGACCTGGCCGACTGGGCGGCCGCCCACCGTGACTCGCTGGAGTCGACGCTGCGCGAGGTGGGAGCGTTGCTGTTCCGCGGCTTCGACATCGTGCGGCCACCTCAGCTGGAACGCTTCGCGATGGTCTTCGTCGACGAGCTGTTCGGCGACAACGGCGAACATCCCCGGGCCGCGCTGAGCGGCAACGTGTACACGCCGGTCTTCTTCCCGCCGGAGGAGAAGCTGCTGTGGCACAACGAGAACTCTTTCAACGACGAAGCCCCGGCCAAAATTTGGTTTTGCTGTCAGCAACCCGCCGAGACCGGCGGGGAGACCCCGATCGTCGACAGCCGCGCGGTCTACCGGCGCCTCGACGCCGACCTGCGCGAGGAGTTCCTCCGCAAGGGGGTGCGCTATGTACGCAGCTACGGCACGGGCCTCGGGCTGGACTGGCGCACCGTGTTCCGCACCGACAGCCGCGACGAGGTCGCCGCCCGGTGCGCGACGCAGGGATTGGAGTACGAGTGGCGCGGTGACCGGCTGCGGACCACGGCGACCCGCCCGGCAGCCGTTCGGCACCCCGTCACCGGAGAGTGGTCCTGGTTCAACCAGGTGCAGCACTGGCATCTGGCCTGCCTGCCGGCCGCCGCCCGTACCTCGCTGCTAGCCACCATGGGGCCGGACGAACTGCCCCGCAGCTGCGAGTTCGGCGACGGCAGCCCGATCCCGGACGCCGCGATGGTCGAGATCTGCCGCGTCTATCAGGAGCTCGAGGTCACCTTCGGGTGGCAGCGCGGCGACGTGCTGATGGTCGATAACTTCCTGGTCGCGCACGCCCGCAACGCGTTCCGGGGCGACCGTGCGCTGCTGGTGGCGATGGGTGACATGGTGGGGGTCCGATGAACCAGGTGCGGGGATTCCGGCTGTCGGTGCAACAACAACACATCTGGCAGCTACGCGAAGACGGCGAGGCAACCTGGGCCCAGACCCTGCTGCTGGTGACCGGTCCGCTGGACACCGGCCGGCTGAGCGCAGCCCTGGCCGAGGTGACCAACCGTCACGCGATCCTGCGCACCTCGTACCGCCGCGTGCCGGGGGTGCGCTCGGCCGTCCAGGTCGTCGCCGAGCCGGGAGCCGCACCGTCAGAGCACCGGTTCGAGGACCTTGCCCACCTGGGCGAAGCCGAACGCCAGGAGCGCCTGCTCGCCGTCGCCGAGCAGGAACGGGGCAACGCCGACGTTGTGCTGGCAAGCGTGCTCTTCGCGCTGGTCCCCGGCCGGCACGCGCTGCTGCTGACGGTCAGTCCACTGAGCGCGGATGCGGAGACGATGCGACTGCTGGTGGCAGCCCTCGCCGGCGCCTACCGCAGCGAGAAGCCGGACGAAGAGCCGGTCGCATACGCCGAGGTCGTCGAGTGGCAGCACCAGGCCGGTCTGGACGGCCCAGTGCCGGAGGCCGATGCGCTGCTGGCCGCCGCAAACGAGCCGGCGGCCACCCGGTCCTTGCCGCTGCAACGCGCCGGCGGCGACCGGTCGGCGGGCAGCAGGCGGATCGGGCAGGAACTGGCCGGGACGGCACTGCACGCCTACGCCCGATCGCGTGGGATCGCCCCGCGCAGCGTGCTACTGGCGGTCTGGCAGGCGTTGCTCGCCCGGGTCACCGCGGCGAGCGACGTCGTGGTCGGCGCCAGCCTCGGCGGACGCGGCTACGAGGAGCTGGCGGAGTGCCTCGGCCACTTCGCCAAGTGGGTGCCGATCGTCGGTCACGTTCGGCCCGGCGTCAGCCTGTCCACCCTCACCACCGAGCTCGACCGGCAGCTGACCCGCGCCGACGACCTCGAGGAGAACCTACTGGCCTCCTACGCGGCCGGCGCCACCGGCTGGGCCACCGCATTCGACTGCCGTCCCGAGCCCGGACCCTTGACGGCCGGCGCCGTCACGTTCGTCGTCACCTGGTCCGACGTGTCGGCCGAGCCGTACGGCGTGAAGCTGGAATGCCTGCTCAGCGGCGACACCGTCCGCACGGTGTGGCACTACCGCGCCGACCGGTTCGACCCCGGCTACATCCGTAGTCTTGCGGAGCAGTACGACACCCTGCTGGCCGGTCTGCTGGCCGACCCGGCAGCTCCGGTCAGCACCGTGACCTGCCTCGACCCCGGCACCCGCGACGAACTGCTCCACAGCTTCAACGACACCGGCCGGGATCTGCCCGTCGCCTGTCTCCACGAACTCGTCGAAGCCCAGGCAGGGCGCACCCCGGACGCCGTCGCGGTCCTCGACCCGGCCAGGACACTGACCTACCGGCAGCTCGACGAACTCGCGGACCGGATCGCGCACGGGCTGCGCACCGACGGCGTCGGCCCTGAGGACCGCGTCGGCGTGTGCCTGCCGCACTCCGTGGAGCTGGTGGCGGTCATCCTTGGCGTGCTGAAGGCCGGCGCTGCCTACGTCCCCCTTGACCCGGCGCAGCCATGGCGGCGGATCCAGGCCCTGGTGAGGGAGGCACAGTGCCGTATCGTGGTCACCGGTGACCCGTCACCCGCGATCGAGCAGGACGGCACGGCTGAGCGCCGCACCACGGAACAGCTCGCCGCCCACGGCCAGGGAAAACGCCGCCGGGTGTGGCCGGAACAACTCGCCTACGTCATGTTCACCTCGGGCTCGACCGGCAGCCCCAAGGGCGTCCTGGTCCCGCATCGGGCGGTCGTGAACTACCTCGCCTGGGCCGCCGCGACCTACACCGGCGGCGGCTCCGGCGCGCTCGTGCACTCGTCGATAGCCTTCGATCTGACGGTTACCAGCCTCTTCCTGCCCCTGATCACCGGCCGGTCGGCCGACCTCGACGACGGCCGGCGCGACGTCCTGGCGCTGTTCCGCGAGCTGACCACCCGCACCGGCATCCACCTGCTCAAACTCACTCCATCGCACCTGGCCGTGGCCAGCCGGGTACTCGCGCCCGGGGATTTGGCCGGCACCGCCGACTGTCTCGTCCTCGGCGGCGAGCAGCTCACCGGTGAGGCCGTGCGACCCTGGCGCCGGGACGCCCCGGCGACCCGCGTGTTCAACGAGTACGGCCCGACCGAGGCGGCTGTCGGCTGCTGCGTCCACGAGGTCGTCGGTGAGCCCGCCGCAGGCGCCGTGCTGCCCATCGGCCGGCCCATCGCCAACACTCAGCTGTACGTGCTCGACGCCGAACTGGAGCCGGTCGCGATCGGTGTCGTCGGCGAGATCTACCTCGGTGGCCGTTCGCTGGCCCGCGGCTACCTGGGCCAGCCGGACTTGACCGCGGACCGGTTCGTGCCGGACCCGTTCTCCCCGGTGCGCGGGCAGCGGCTCTACCGTACCGGCGACCTCGCCTGCCACGGCCCCGACGGCGAGGTGCGCTTCCTCAACCGGGACGACGAGCAGCTGAAGATCCGCGGCTCTCGGGTTGAGCCCGCCGAGATCCGGGCGGTTCTGCACAGCCACCCCGCCGTCGCCGACGCCGCGGTGGTCGGCGGCCCGGACGGCCGGCTGACCGCCTATTTGGTGTCGGCCGACCCGGACAGCGCCGACCTGGACCTGAGGGCCTTCGTCACCGACCGGCTGCCCGCCTTCATGGTCCCGGACAGCTTCTTGTGGATCGACTCGATCCCGCTGACCGCCAACGGCAAGCTCGACCGCGGCCGGCTGACCGGCCGGCCGACTCCGGCCCGCAAGCCAATCTCGGTGCCCACCGACGCCGTCGAACTGACCGTGGTCCGACTGATCGAGGAGCTGCTGGACCGGGCGCCGGTCGGGATGGACGAGGACTTCTTCGAGCTCGGCGGTCACTCGCTGCTCGCCGTGCGTCTCATCGCGCGGATCAACGCCGCCTGCCACACCGACCTGCCGGTCGCGGTGTTCTTCGACCAGTCCGCCGAGCGACCGGCGACCGCCGCTCACCTGGCCCGTGCCGTCCGCTCCGGGGGGATGACGGGGGAGCAGCCGATGGTGATGCTGCGCGACGGCACGGGCACGCCTCTGTTCTGCGTACACCCGGCCGGCGGCGATATCGTCGGCTTCCGCGATCTGTCGCTCAGCGGTGTCTTGCGGCGCCCGCTCTACGGAATGCAGGCCCCACCACCGGAGCAGCAGGCCGATCAGAGCGTCGACTTCCTGGCCGGGCACTACCTGTCCGCGTTACGCGAGACACAGCCTACCGGCCCCTATCTGTTGATGGGCTGGTCGATGGGCGGGCTGGTGGCCTACGAGTTGGCCCGGCGGCTGACCGCGGCGGGGGAGCAGGTCGCAATGCTTGCCATGGTCGAGACGTACCCCGGTGAGGTGCTCCCCGACGACGTCTCCGGGGAGGCCGCGCGTCACCTCGCCGGGGAACTGGGCCGGCTGCCACTGAACCTCGACGAGCTCGGCGTGCTGCTCCCGGGCGACGAGGCAACCGAACAAGTGCTCGCGACCGCCTCCACCGCTGGTCTGGTCTCCTCCGACCGAGAGCACGCAGACCTCGAACGGCGTGTGCGTCTCAACCACTTGCACGTACGGGCAGCGGCCGGCTACCGCCCCGGTCCCTACGCCGGACCGGTGACCCTGGTACAGGCGAGCCACACCACCCCCGAACTGCGGCGCGACGCCCTGGCTGTCTGGCGGCGAATCTGCACCGGCCCGGTGGTCGTCCACGAGTTGCCCGGCGAGCATTTCACGCTGCTGCGCAGACCCGCCGTGGACGATCTCGCCAAGATCCTTGAGTCGGCGGCGTGACCACCCTGCAGCGCTGCGGCGCCCGGCACGTGCGCGACGTCGTCCTGTGCGAGCCGACTCATTTCCGCGCGGCGTACGAGATCAATCCCTACGAGTCGGTTGGATCCAATGAGGACGCGAAACCACGTGCGAGCTTCCGGCATCCTGAGCGTGCGGGGGAGGCCGAACTTGCGGCTCCGGGGTGCGCCGCACCATCTGGCCCTGCCCGGCTGGGTGGACGGCGTCGCGGACGTCGGCGGCACCCCGTGAGCTGCGAATCTTCCACCGGCTGTCGGTATCGGCGGTGGAGAGCGCCGTCCTGGCCGAGGTTTTCGCGGACGCCGTAGTGCAATCGACACTGCAAATACAAGGAGAGAAGGAGCACGGTAATGGGACAACACTTGACTCGGCGCGGCCTGCTGCGCGCTTCCCTGGTGTCCGCCACAGCAGTGGGCGCAGGGCTGGCCGTCGGTGCCGCGTCCGCCTCCGCCGGCGAGCGCCATCCCGGGCCGCCGGAGATCCCAGACGTGCCGGGTATGCATGGCGACCCGTTTAACAACGAATTCTGGTACCAGTACGACGAAGCGTTCCTCTACCACCCGTCAGTGACCGTCAAGGCGGCGCTGACGGCGATAACCGAGGAACTGGGCTCGGTGCAGGCCGCGTTCGCGTTGGCCTGGCAGGAGCACCGCGCGAACGGCACCTTCCCGGACGGGTTTGTGGCGGAGTTCCTGCCGGTCAAAGAGCCGTTGACGGTCGTCGCGGACGCCCAGTTCGATGTGATGCACCGGTTTTTCGGCCGGAACGCCGCGAAGCTGCGGTCGGCGTTCGCCGACTTCGGCCAGGGCGTGCTCTACGATCCGCGCCGTTATCCCGGCCAGCGCGTACACATGATGGACTACCCGGGCGGCACCGAGCCGCCGGGCGCCTACCACGTCTGGCACTCCATCATCCGGGCCCAGACCCTGTTGGGCATCGCCCCGAAGCGGTGGAACGCCGTCGACCGCCTCGTCGGTCTCGCCTGGGCGGCGCAATCCATCGCGAAGCCGGTCACCGATGCCACCGACAACCAGCCGCTGCCGCGGGTTGTGCTCGCCCGGCAGACCGCCGCGTGGTTGCGCCGTAGCCCGGAGGAGATGGATACCGAGTTCGACAACTTCCCGTACCCGACCGGAGTCAGCTGACGTGACGGCGCCCGGGTCGGGGAAGGGCGCGGGCGCGTCGGTGCTGCCCGGCGACCCCGGTGGGGACCTACGAAAACAACCACCGCGACTCCCTTGAGCTTGTTGTTCAAACTCGGCCTCCGGGGCTTATGGTGATGCTGGCTGGCCGTCGCGACGAGCTGGGCTGCGGGCCATCAACCGGCTGCACCGGTTGCTGCTGGAGCTTTCCCCGGCGGGGCAAAGCAGTTCCTGTCCGCACGGCAGGCACGTGTGCTGATCGCGACCATCAGACCCCGTGACATCGTGGGCAAGGTTGAGGGCGTCGACAAAAAGATCAAGACTGCGGAGAAGGACCTCAAGGAACTGGTGGTCGCCCGCGGCCGCACATTGACGGACCTGCACGGGATCGGCCCCTCAGGTGCGGCTCGGCTGTTGGCAGACGTCGGCGACGTCCGCCGGTTCGCCGACCGCGACCGGTTCGCGTCCTGGAACGGCACCGCCCTGCTGGACGCGTCCTCCGGCGACCAGAAACGTCACCGGCCTCTCCCGCGCCGGCAACCGGACGCTGCACATCATGGCCGACCCCTGCAACGGCGCCGGTGCGATGCGCCGCGCCTCCCCACCTGCCGGGTGTCAGACCATCGGGTTGCCGCCGACGGTCGCCGCAGGGGGAGGTGAGGTTCTGGACGACATCCCAGTGCTCGACGATATGACCATTGTCGAGCCGGAAGGTGTCAACGATGACTTCCTCGCTCTTTTGGCTTAGGGGGGCGTCGGGTCAGAATCGTGGCGTCTGACCGCAGGGCCCCGCGTGGTCGCAGTACGGCTGCAGACCGCTCTGCCCGCACCCACACAGGACGGTCCTCGTCTCGGCGCGTGGGCCTTCCGGCGTGTCCACGCTCAACTTGCCCCGAACGACCAACTGTCCCACGGAGTTGCGTGTGATCCGCGAGGGTTCATCCGGGATCTCCGCCCCGCCGTCCACAAGTTCGTATTGCAGCGCACCCGAGGGACAGCGCCGTACCACTTCGGCCAGACGATCGGCCTCGGCACCGTCGGGCCGGATCCACGGGCGCCGGCCCGTGTCGAAGACCTCCGGTAAGCCCCGGACACATTCGGCGGCGTGCAAGCAGCGCCTGCCCTCGAAGGTCACGGTGATCGACCTTCCGTCGTACGATTTCCTCTCGGTCCCACTGCTCATACCGACCTCCGTCGCTGCCGTGCCCAACTGTTCAGTCACTGACTCTGCTGCGGGACTGGTACACCAGATCCCCGTACTCGGGATGCCGGGCGATCCATCCCGCGAAGAACGGGCAGGTGGCCAGGACGCGCAGGTTCGCGGCACGCGCCTCGTCGAGGGCGGTGCGGGCCAGTGCTGACCCGACCCCCTTGCCCTCGTACTCCGGCGAGACCTCGGTGTGCACGAACGCGACGAGTTCCGCGGTACGGATGTACTGCGCGACGCCCGCGACCCTGGACTCCCCGTCGACCCGGGCCTCGTACTGCTTGGCCTCGGGAACGTCCTTCACTTCCACCATCACGTGTCCTCCATACGTCTTCGGGGTCGATCTGAGTCTGGAGCTTTGCGTCCCCCGGCCTCAGGCAGTGCATCGATTCGTCGATGCCCGCAGTGCGCCGGGGTGCGGGCCGACCGGATGTCGACCCCCAACCGAGTGGGTCGCTGCGCCGTCTACTTTAGATCTCCTTGGAGACCACCCACCTGCCGCTGGCGTTCCAGCGCAGAACGCCGGTGTGGCCCATTGCCACGTCGTCGACGTCGAGCAGCATGACGCGGACGGCGCTTTTGGACCAGGCGATGCCGCTGCGGTGCCGGTTGCGGGCGCGGTCGTGCGCTGCTGGCGGCGTGCCGCCTGTTCCCTCGTGGTCCTCAGACCATGGGGAGTCGCTCGGCGAACCTCCAGACGATCTCACTGGCGTCGGGGCCCGCGTGATCGGTGTAGCGGCCGTCGCCGTCAGGGCCCGGCCAGGCGTGCCCCATGTCCTCGACGCGGTACGACTCGACGACCGACAAGCCGTCCGGCGCGGTGATCGTCGTGTGCGTGTACGCGTTCCGACCCGCAGTGGCGGGCACCGAGACGGTCTCCTCGGTCAGGTCGAGGCTGTTGTTGGGCAGCCCGTCGTCGACGAGGTCGCTCACGATGGTCCAGTGTTCAACGAGTCGGGTGGCGACCAGGGGCGGCACGACCTCGTCGCGCTCGCCCTGAATGACCAGCAGTGGCACCCGCCGGGCGTGTTCGCCCATCTGGGCCCGCGCCTGACGTGCCGTGTCCAGCGGCGGTATCGAGTCCGGGTCGTCGGGGTCCACCTGATCGAGGCCGTATTCGCCGCCGGCGACCGAGGTCGCGGTGGCGAAGACGTCGAGGTAGGTCACGGCAAGGATGATCGCGGTCCCCGCGCCCGACGAGGCGCCGGCCACGTGCACCCGCGCGGGATCCGCGCGGTATCTCTCGACCACCTGCCGGGCGACACCGGCCAGCAGCGCAGGCTCCCCGGCACGCACCTGGAAGGAGAGATCTTTGACAGCGTGGAAGTCGCCGTAGGTGAGGTTCAGCCGGTCGACCTCGATGACAGATGTGGTGGACATGTACCCATGACAGCGCGGACGCAGCCGGCCCGTCGGTGGCGTGGTGTCACGGCCGCTTGTGACGTGGTGTCACTGGTCGTGGCCGCTGGCCGCCGGATAATGAGAGGGTGACCGCACGAACGACGGGCTTCACCCAGTCGACGCAGGGGAGGCTGCGCCGGCTCAACCTAGTGCCTCGTCTTTGAACGTTGATCGTGTAATCCGTTGGTTCTGAGGATGTGTCGGGCAGGCTGTCTCCCATCGTTTCTGGTCTGGGAGGTGGTGG
>NZ_LGEB01000074.1:0-34839 GCF_001279555.1 Micromonospora sp. NRRL B-16802
TCCCAGCGTCCGGGGGCGACGTCCCAGCGTCCGGGGGCGACGTCCCAGCGTCCGGGGGCGACGTCCCAGCGTCCGGGGGCGACGTCCCAGCGTCCGGGGCAGGCGGCTGCGCCGGTGGGGTCGGGGCGGCCGGGTCAGCCACCCATCACCGTCCGGTAGAGCGTGCGGGTGCCCGAGGGCAGTTCCAGCCGTTCGGTGATGCGTCCCCGGGCCTCCAGGAGCCGTTCGAAGGTGTCCCGACGGTAGTCGGGGAACAGGCCGTCGGGCTTGTTGGCGAGCAGGCGCTGGGCCATCGGGTCCTCCGGGTGGACGAACTCGACCACAACGGTTCCCCCTGGGGCGGTCAGTCCGGCCAGCCAGTCGACGACCTCGGGCAGCGGCACGTTGCGCCCGATCGCCAGGTGGTGCACGAGTGCCAGGGCGAGCACGACACCCGCCGAGGCCCGTTCGGCGAAACCGGCGCGCTCGACGCCCCGCCAGCCGCCGCCGGGCGACGGGTCGGCCAGGTCCACTACCAGCGGCAGAATCCGGCGTTGCCCCTCGGACCGCAGCGCCCGGTACAGCTCGTCGACCACTGCGGGGTCCTGCTCCACGGCGACCACGTAGTCGGCGTGCCCGGCGGCCAGTCGGGCGTACCGGCCGTCGTTGGCGCCCAGGTCGAGCACGAGGCGTGGACGGTTGGCGGCCACCGCGGCGACCACGAACTGCTCCTTGGCGACCCGGTCTGGCGCGGAGTAGCCGCAGGTGCTCCGGTAGTCCGCCCAGTGGCTGCCCGACGGGCGGTGCTCCAGCCTGCGGACGAGCTTCTCGATGCCGCGTACGGTGGCGGTTTGCAGTTCGCGGCTGTAGCCGGCGGCCCGCAGTTGGGCGCGGACGTCGCTGGTGCTGGCGGCGGCGTTGCGCTGTTGCATGGCGCCGTGCAGGTGCACGTGGGTGAGGACGCCGCGGCGCAGCCGGCGTGTTCCGCCGAACAGCGGGCGGATCTGGTCGGCGGAGATGCCGTCGACCTGGGCGCGCAGCCAGGGTTGGAAGTCCACGCCGAGATGGGCGGTGAGCAGCAGCGGATAGAGCGCGGTCTGGCAGAACTGCCGGTAGCCGGCCCAGGGTTCGCCGTCGCGGACGGGCTCGAAGGAGCCGATGTCGATGAAGACCGGCTTGGCCCCACGCCACTGGAGGTTGTACGCGGAGCCGTCCTTTGTGGTGAAGCTGCCGGCGAGGGCGGTGCGCAGGATCTCCAGGTGCAGCAGCGCGGCGTCGCGCAGCATGCCGAACGACCACTCGTACGGGTGGGACACGAACGGGATCCGCTCGTGGCGCAGCACCGCCGCCCACGGTTTCCCGGCTGCGGCGGGCACGAGGGTTGGCGGGGCGTCCTCGGTGGCGCAGACCTTGCCGTCGGCCACGAGGGTGGGAAAGAACGGGCTGGCCGCGAGTGTCCGCCAGTGTTCGGCGGCCTGCGCGTCCAGGCCGCGCAGCACCTCGTCGCCGACGTGGAAGATTCGGTTGGCGGGGTCGCGGAAGGAGGCGGGCTCGGGGCGTGCCCCGGTGGGTGTGGTCGTCATGGTCTCCACGACCGATTCAGCGCTGGTCGGTGGGTTGCCGGCGGAACCGGTCGACCAGCCGCCGCCAGTAGAGCTTGGCGGCGACCGCTACGCCGGCCACCCCGCCCACGACAGCCTGCACGATCAGGCTGCCGGATCCCGCGTCCAGGTAGGCCAGATGGTTCACCGACCGCTCCTTCCCCTCGCCCGTCTCGACACCGGCGTCCCGGGCCTGCAGCAGTGAGGCTTTTTCACCCAGAAGGCCGGACTTGTCTGCCACCGTACGCCGATCATCGCTGCCGTACCGCCGCATCCGGTTACTGCCAGCAACATCACAGGAACAGAGCGAAGCCAAGCGTTCAGGTCCGCCGGTGGTGCATGCCCAGGCGCAGCAGTACGAAGCGCAGCACTGTGGCGGCGAGGTTCGCGGCCACCAGCACGGCCAGCTCCACCGGCCGGGCAGGTGCGGCGACGGCCGCGTGCAGCATCGCCAACGCGCCGCTTGTCAGCGCCAGGCCGAGCGCGAACGCCAGCAACCCCTGCGCGTGGTGGCGGCCGGCGTGCCGACGCCCGGTGATGCCGAACGTCAGCCGCCGGTTCGCGGCCGTGTTCGCCACCGCCGTCACCAGCAACGCCAGCAGGTTCGCCGGCTGCGCGCCGAGCGCACCCCGGGTGGCCACGAAGAGCAGCAGGTACGCCAGCGTGCTTGCCACCCCGACGGCCGCGAACCGCGCCAACTGGCGGGGCAACCCGACCGGCACCCGTGCCGGCGGTGCGGTCAGCGGAGCCCGGCCGAGCTGCGCGCGCAGCTCTGCCACCGGCAGCGCGCCGGTCAGCAGCGCCCGACCCAGCCGGCCCATCCCCCGCAGGTCCGCCAGGGCGGTGGCGACGATGTCGACGCGGCTGTCCGGGTCGTCGACCCAGTCCACAGGCACCTCGTGGATGCGCAGTCCGGTCCGCTGGGCGAGTACCAGCAACTCGGTGTCGAAGAACCACCCGGTGTCGCGCACCAGGGGCAACAGCTCACCGGCAACGTCCGCGCGAATCGCCTTGAACCCGCACTGCGCATCGGAGAACCGCGCGAACAGCGCCCCGCGCAGCAGCAGGTTGTACGCCCGCGAGATGATCTCCCGCTTGGTGCCGCGTACCACCCGGGAGGTCCGCGCCAACCGGGTGCCGATCGCCAGGTCGGAGTGGCCGGAGATGAGCGGCGCGACGAGCGGCAGGAGCGCCGCCAGGTCGGTCGACAGGTCCACATCCATGTACGCGAGCACCGGCGCCGACGACGCCGTCCAGGCGGCGGACAGCGCCCGGCCCCGCCCCTTGGCGTCCAGGTGCAGCACCTCGACGCCGGACAGCTCAGCGGCGAGACCGTCGGCGACCTTCAATGTGTCGTCCACGCTCGCGTTGTCGGCGATGGTGATCTGGAACGGGTACGGGAAGTGCTCGCTCAGGTGTGCGTGCAACCTGCGTACGCACGGCCCGAGGTCGGCCTCCTCGTTGTAGACCGGGATCACCACGTCCAACACCGCGGCGGCGCCCGGCCGGGCCTGGATGGCGGCGCGGTGGCCGCTGGGCGCTGTCACGACGCCGCCTTGGGAGTGCTCAGGTCGTAGACGGTGACACCGTCGACGGTCTGCGCCGTGAAGCTCTCCGCTACCCAGGCGGCGATCTCCTGCGACGCGGAACTGCCGCCGTTGGCCCGGAAGCCGCCACCACCCAGGAAGTAGTGGATCTTCCCGTCGGCGACGTACCGCTGGAACTGCGCGAGCGTCGGCGACGGGTCACTGCCGTTGAACCCGCCGATCGCCATCACCGGGTCGCCGGTGGCCAACTGGTAGCCGGAGGCGTTGTTGGAACCGATGGTGGCCGCCACCCAGGTGTACGACGCGCTGTCCCGCTCCAGCAGCTCGCGCAGGGCGGCGCTGGGCTCGCGGGCGTTGAGCAGCCCGCCCATCCCGCCACCGGCCGTAGGACCCTGCCCGCCGCCGGGGGGCACCTGACCGCCGTCGCGCCCACCGCCCGGAAAGCCGGGAGCCTGGCCACCCGACGCCTGGCCACCGAGGGCACCGCCGCCCGGAAAGCTCGGCGCCTGGCCGTTGTTCTGGCCGCCCTCCGGGCGCTGGCCGCCTTCGGGACGCTGCCCGCCGGGCATCTGGCCGCCGTCGGGGCGCTGGCCACCGGGCATCTGGCCGCCGTCGGGGCGCTGCATGCCGCCCGGGGGTTGCCCGCCGGGGAAGCCGCCGCGGCCGAAGCCGCCCGCCACGGACGGGCCGGCAGTCGGGATCGAGCCGCCGTGCGGGGTCGCGGCGGTCTGGAGCGCGTACGCCGCCGGACCCGCCAGAGCCGCCGCCGCGCCGACACCCAGGACCACCGGCACCAGCCACCGGGGCAGCCGGGTGGCCAGCAGGATCCCGGCCGCGCCGGCCAGCCCGGCGACGAGTACGGCGGTGCGCAGCCACGGGTACCAGTCGGGACTGCGCCCGAGCAGCACCCACGCCCACCAGGCGGTGACCGCCAGCGTGCCGGCGAGCGTTGCCGTGGCGGCCAGCGGACGCCACCGCTGCCACATCGATCCGACCGCCGGTTTGTCGCCCGGCAGCGGGCCGACAGCGGGCTCCCCGCCGGTGGACGATGCGGGCAGCGGCCGGCGCTGCTGCCAGAGCACCGTGCTGCCGATGCCGACAAGCGCGCCGACGGCCGGGGCGAGCGCCACCGTGTAGTACGCGTGGAAGATCCCGGACATGAAGCTGAAGATCAGACCGGTGACCAGTAGCCACCCGCCCCAGAGCAGCAATCCGGCCCGGGTGCGGTCGGTACGCGCGGCCCGCCCGGCCACCAGCAGCCCGGCGACCAGCAGGATCAGCGCGGCCGGCAGCAGCCAGGAAACCTGACCGCCGATCTCGCCGTCGAACATCCGCAGCAGACCGGTCTGACCCGAGAACGGGCCACCGCCGCCCATCCGGCCGCCGCCACCGACGCTGCCCACCTCGTCGCCGGTGAGCCGGCCGAGGCCGTTGTAGCCGAGGGTCAACTCCAGGATGCTGTTGCCCTGCGACCCGCCGATGTACGGCCGGGCGCTTGCCGGGGTCAGCTCGACGATGGCCACCCACCAGCCGGCGGACACCACCACGGCGACGCCGGCCAGCAGCAGTTGACGCACCCGCCGCCACAGGCCGGTCGGCGCGGCCAGCAGGTACACCCCGGCGAAGACCGGCACCACCAGGAACGCCTGGAGCATCTTTGTGAGGAAGCCGAAGCCGACGAGCGCGCCGGCCAGCACGATCCACCGGGTGCTTGCCGTCTCCAGAGCACGGACGGTGGCGTACGCCCCGCCGACCAGTAGCAGGACGAGCAGCGCGTCGGGGTTGTTGAACCGGAACATCAGCGTCGCCACCGGGGTGAGCGCCAGGACCACGCCGGCGATCAGGCCGGCGACCGGCCCGTACCAGCGCTTCACCGTCGCGTGGAGAACGCCGACGGAGGCGACACCGCAGAGCGCCTGCGGGACGAGCGTCGCCCAACTGTTCAAGCCGAACACCCGTACGGACAGGGCCATCAACCACAGCGATGCCGGCGTCTTGTCCACCGTGATCGAGTTGGCGGCATCCGACGAGCCGTAGAAGAACGCCTTCCCACTCACCGAGCCGGCCTGCACTGCCGCCGCGTAGAACGAGTTGGCCCAACCGGAGGCGCCCAGGCCCCAGATGTAGAGCAGGCCGGTGCCCAGGAGCAGGACCACCAGCGCGGCTCGGGTCCAGCCGGCCGTACGCGGTGGCGCGGGCTCCTCGGCGGGCGTGGCCGCCGGCGGTGGATCCGTCGGCGCTGGCTCGGCGGGTGTGGTCGGCACGGTGTCGGTTCGGTCCATGAGCACCACCCTCGACCGCTGCCCTGTTCCGACCCCGTGCGCCGCCTATGCGCCAGCTGTGGGATTCGGCAGACGGACGGTGAACACGGTCCGGCCGGGTCGACTCTCGACCGTCATCGAACCGTGGTGGGCCTCCACCACCGCCGCCACGATCGCCAGGCCGAGCCCGGTGCTGCCGTGCGCGCGGGACCGTGAGCTGTCGCCACGGGCGAACCGTTCGAACATCTCCGGTTGCAGCTCCGCAGGCACGCCCGGTCCGTCGTCGGCGACGGTGAGCACGGCGTTGTCACCTTCGACGGTCAGCGTGGTGGTGACTGTCGTGCCGGGCGGGGTGTGCACGCGGGCGTTGGCCAGCAGGTTCGCCACCACCTGATGAAGGCGTGCCGCGTCGCCGGGGACCTGGATCTCCACCTCCGGCAGGTCGAGCTGCCAGTGGTGCTCCGGACCGGCCACATGGGCGTCGCTCACCGCGTCGACCACCAGGGCGGACAGGTCCACCGGTTCGGACGCGAGCGGCCGGCCGGTGTCGAGCCGGGCCAGCAGCAGCAGGTCGTCGACGAGGGTCGTCATGCGGGTGCTCTCCGACTCGACGCGCCGCAGCGCGTGCGCCACGTCGGGTGGTACCTCGTCGCGACCGCGTCGGGCCACCTCGGCGTACCCCCGGATCGCCGCGAGGGGGGTACGCAGCTCGTGGCTGGCGTCGGCGACGAACTGGCGTACCCGGGTCTCGCTGGCCTGACGTGCGGCGAGCGCGTCGGCGACGTGGCCCAGCATCCGGTTGAGCGCCGCGCCGACCTGCCCGACCTCGGTGCGCGGGTCGGTGTCGCCGGCCGGGACCCGGACAGCGAGCGCGACCTCACCCCGGTCCAGCGGCAGCTCGGTGACCCGGGTGGCGGTGGCGGCCACCCGGTTCAGGGGTCGCAGAGCGGCCCGCACGATCACGGCACCGGCGGCACCTGCGACGAGCAGCCCGGCGACGGCCACTCCGGCCTGCGCGGCGACCATCCACCAGACGGTCTCCTGGACGCCGGACAGCGGGATGGCGACAGCGCGTACCCTGCCGTCGCGGAACTGCCGGGCCACGGCCCGGTAGTCGCCGCGCTCGCCCAGGTCGACGGTGCGTGGCGCGGCACCGACGGGCAGTTCGGCAAGCACGGCGACCTGGTCGACCTCGACGGCCTGCTCGTCGGGGAAGGGCTGCTCGCTGGACGGGCTGTTGGTGAGGGCCGAGGCGCTCGTCACGCGGCCGTCGGTGATCTCGGCGACCACAGTGCCGGCGGGCGAACCGGGCGGGACGGCCGGTCCGCGGCCCGGAAAGGTCGGGCGGCCGGGTCGCTCGTCGCGCATGGCCGTGGCGGGGGCCAACTGGTCGTCGAGGCGTTCGATCAGGAAGTGCCGCAACGCGATTGTGGTCAGCCCGCCGGTGGCGACGCTGACCACCGCGAAGAGCAGGACCAGGGCGAGAACCAGCCGGGTACGCAGCGGCCGGCCGGCCAGCCAGCGGCGGGCGGCCCGGGGCGGGCGGCTGTCACTCGGCGGGTTTGAGGACATAGCCCGCGCCGCGCAACGTGTGGATCATCGGCGTACGGCCGGCGTCGATCTTCTTGCGCAGGTACGAGATGTACAGCTCCACCACGTTTGCCTGGCCACCGAAGTCGTAGTTCCACACGCGGTCGAGGATCTGCGCCTTGCTGAGCACCCGGCGGGGGTTGCGCATGAGGTAGCGCAGCAACTCGAACTCGGTGGCGGTGAGGGTGATCAGCTGGCCGCCGCGACGGACCTCGTGGCTGTCCTCGTCGAGGCTGAGGTCGCCGACGGTCAGCACGGCGTCCTCCCGGGCGGCGACCGCGAAGCCGGAGCGGCGCAGCAGCGCGCGCAGCCGGGCGATGACCTCCTCCAGGCTGAACGGTTTGGTCACGTAGTCGTCGCCGCCCACTGTCAGCCCGGCGATGCGCTCCTCGACGGCGTCCCGGGCGGTCAGGAACAGCACCGGCACTGTCGGGGCGTGCTCGCGCAGCCCGCGCAGCACCTGGAAGCCGTCCAGGTCGGGGAGCATCACGTCGAGCACCACGGCGTCGGGCTGGAACTGCCGGGCCGTGCTCAACGCCGCCATGCCGTTGCCGGCGGTACGCACCTGCCAGCCCTCATAGCGCAACGCCATCGACAGCAGGTCGGTGAGCGTCGCCTCGTCGTCGACCACCAGCACCCGCACGGGTTCGCCGTCGGGGCGGCGCAACTCGACACGGGTCGGCGCGCCCTGCCCATCCATGATCATGCCCCCATCGTGGGCGCGCGGGCTGTGCCGTGCCTCTGCCCCTGCTGTGTGCCGGCTGTGCGATGGGGGTGCGCCGACGCCACCGGTCACCCCCAGCACGGGGTCACTGGGAAACCCCGTAGGCGTCGGTACGCACGTACCGCATGCTCCAGCCGCCCAGGCCGTCCGGCTGGTCGCGCTCGTAGAGGTGGTCGGGGCCGGGCTGTGTCGGGCCGGCGCCGTCGGGGTGCCGCATGATCCACCGCTGGGGCGGAGCGCCGTCCGGGCCGGCGGGCAACTGCCGCAGCAGGCCGTCCCCGGGACCGCCGACGAAGCGTACGGTGACCTCGCCCATCACGACGCCCCTCGTGACCACGCCGGCACGCTCGGTGCGGCCAGCCCTGGCTCGCAAGCTACCGCACCCATCCGCCGCCCAGGGCGGGATCGGGCGACCCTGCGGTTTGCCCAGCTCGGAGCCCGGGTACCGAACCGGAGGCTCCCGCGGTGGGCGGGGCGAAGGTGAGGAGCGGTCGATGCGCACGCTGGACGGGCGGTACCGGCTCGAACAGCGCATCGGGGTGGGCGGGATGTCCGAGGTGTGGCGAGCCCACGACCGTGTGCTGGACCGGCCGGTCGCGGTGAAGCTGATCTCCCCCGGCCCGGACGGCCAGCACGACACCGTCGACCGGATCCGCACCGAGGCCCGCAACGCGGCCCGGCTGGTGCATCCGAACGTGGCGAGCGTGCACGACTTCGGCACCTCGCCGACGCTGCCCGGTCGCCAGCTGCCCTACATCGTCATGGAGTTGGCCGAGGGCGAGACGCTCGCCGCTCACCTGCGGTCCGGCCCGCTGGATTGGAGCATCGCGGTGCGCGTCTGCGCGGAGGTCGCGGCGGCCCTGGCCGCGGCGCACGCCAGCGGCATCGTTCACCGCGACGTGAAGCCTGCGAACGTCGTCCTCACCCCGGCCGGGGTGAAGGTGCTCGACTTCGGCATCGCCACGCCGGCAGGCACGTCGGATCCGTTGCCGGACGGGATGCTGCTGGGCACCCCGGCGTACCTGGCGCCCGAGCAGCTCGACGGCGCGGCGGCCACCCCGGCGGCCGACATGTACGCCCTCGGTGTGCTGCTCTACTACTGCCTCACCGGTTACCTGCCGTACCAGGCGAGCACCGCATGGGAGCTGTTGAGGGCGCGCCGGTCCCGGCCACCGGAGCCGCTGCCCGAGATCGACGGGCTCCCGCCGGAGGTGGGCGAGCTGTGCCGGTCGTTGCTGGCCGACGATCCGGCGCGGCGTCCGACGAGCCTTGTCGCCGCGCTGCTGCTGGCCGAGGCCGTCGACGCCCGGGTGTACGTGCCGATGGGGCTGCCCACGCCACGCCGGCCAGCCCCGGCGTCGCCGTGGACCGAGCGGGCCGCCACCGAGGCCACCGAGGCGCTGTCGCTCGTCGACGGGTCGGCGCGGGCCGACTGACAGCGTGTCGCGCGGCGTTTCGCCAGCCCAGGGCCGGGTAGCCGGCGGGTGAGCGACGGGAGGAACGCGATGCCGGATCCGAGTCCCTGGCTTCAGGAGGCCACCGCGACCGCCGAGGGCGGTCACGTACGCACCGACGATGGTGGGCTCTCCACCGCGCTGGCGTCACCACTGGCGGCGCACTGCACCGGGTTGCGGCCGGAGCAGTTGCTGGCCGCCGCTTTCGCGTCCTGCCTGCACCACGCGGCGGTGGAGGCGGCCGGAGAGATCACCGACGAGGCGCACACGGTCCAGGTGCGGGCAGAGGCGAAGCTGGGGCGCGACGACGACGGCCTCTACCGGGCCGACGTGCACGCCTCGATCTCGTCAGCCGGCCTGAGCCGGAAGCAACTGGCCGACCTGGTCGAGTACGCTGACCGGCTCTGGCCGTTCTCCAGCGGCGACAACAGCCGGCACCGGCTGACCGTCACACCTGCGGAGAACGGCAGGCACTGACGTCGCACGGGCTGTCGGTCGATCGAACGGTGGGCACCCGCCGTTCGGTCACCCGATGGCCCCGACGAACGGGTGACCATGACAGGTGGACCGACGCCGGGGCGCGGGCGCGGCGCGCTGCCCGGCTCATCCCGTCGAATCGGGAATAACCGTCTCGCCCGATCCGCCCGGTTGGCGCTTTTGATGGCTTGACACCCTCTCTGCCCCACGCGATCGGGGCAAATTGTGGCGCATGCCACCGTACGGACCGATCGCATCGGGCCGCCGACTCTCTAGCCTCGGCGGGTGCACCCCGACGACCCCTCCGACCAGAAGCTGACCGAAGCGCGCTCGACCACCCGTACGAGCGACGCCACCTCAACCGAACGGACGATCGGCCGTCACCGGGCCCCCGAGCCGCCCCGCCGCGCCCTGCTCAGCTCGACCCCGGTCCGGGTCGCCCTGGCCACCGGCGTCACCTGCTGCCTCGGCCTGGCCGCCGTCGCCACCGTCCGTGCCACCGAGGACACCCCAGGACCCGTGCAGCCCCTGGCCGAGGCACTTAACGACCGCGCCGCCATCGCCGACGAACGCGCCTCCCGGTCGCTGGACCGCGACGTCGCGCCGGCGCGGGTCCTCCCCACCCCCTCGGCGTCACCGACACCCACCCCCACCGCCACCCGCAAGGCGCCCAAGAAGCCCGTCAAGCCCCGCCGACCCCGACCGGTCGCCGGGCTCGACCAGGCGCAGATGGACAACGCGAAGATCATCGTGGACGTCGGGCGGGAGCTGAAGATGCCCCGCCGCGCCCTCGTGGTGGCGCTGGCCACGGCCATGCAGGAGAGCAACCTCTACAACCTGGCAAGCGACGTGCTGCCGGAGTCCACGCGTTACCCGCACCAGGGCAGCGGCTCCGACCACGACTCGGTCGGGCTCTTCCAGCAGCGGCCCAGCAGCGGCTGGGGCACCGTTGCCGAGCTGATGCGCCCGTCGTACGCCGCCCGGGCCTTCTACACCGCGCTCAACGAGATCCCGGGCTGGCAGGACATGAGCGTCACCGGCGCCGCCCAGGCCGTGCAGATCTCCGCCTACCCCGACGCGTACGCCCGGCACGAGGACCGCGCCACCGTCGTGGCGGCGGCGCTCACCGCCTGAGCCCCGCGGCACACGAGCCTCAACGGGTCGTTCGGCCCCTCGGTGGCTCCGCGTCGCGCCCACCGGCCGCCACCCGGCTCGCCGGTACGCCCGTACCCGCCGCCGCCGTCGGGGTGTCGGCGGGCACCGGCTCGACGGTCACCCCGGCCAGAACCTCGTCCACGAGCGCCTCGCGTCGGCGCCGCGCGTACAGTGCCGTCTCGAAGTCGCGCCGGGCCTGCACGGCATCCGCGTACGCCTGTTCGCGGACCCGCCGGGCCTCCTCACGGGCCTCGTCCAGCTCGAAGCGGGCCTGGGCCAGGATCTCCGCCGCCTCCTGGCGCACCGCGTCACCGGCCCGACGGGTGGTCTCGGCGTCGTCCAGGGCCAGCCGCTGGAGCAGGCCGTTGAGCCACGCCACCTCCTGGCGGATCTCGTCCCACTCACGGGTCGCGCCGGCGGCGCCCTCCACGCGCGCCGCGAGCCGGGACAACCGGATCCCCAGCTCGTCCAGGCAGGAATCCACCTGCCGCTGGTCGTAGCCGGTCTTTCCCACGGAGAACCTCATCGTCGCCCCCCAGGCAGCTGTCGGTACTTTCCCCCACCTGGATCCTCGGTCTCGCGGACAACGACCGAGGGTGTTCGGGGAAATTGTTCAGCATGCGAGGGACGGTGCGGTGCGGCGACGGCCGATCACACGGCGGGGGCGGTGCCGGACGGGTCAGACGCGCTTGGGCAGCACCACGACCCGGCCGAAGAACTCGTCGATGCGGCGCACCACATCGTTGAAGTCGTCCAGGTCGATGGGCTTGGTGACGTACGCGTTGGCCTGCAACGTGTAGCTCCCGACGATGTCGGTGTCGGCGTTGGAGGTGGTCAGCACCACGACCGGGATGGTCCGCAGATCCTCGTCCTGCTTGACCGCGCCGAGTACCTGACGCCCGTCCATGCGGGGCATGTTGAGGTCCAGCAGGATGACGTCCGGCCTGCGGGCACCGCTGTGCCGGCCTTCGGCCCGGAGGAACTCCATCGCCTCCTCGCCGTCGCTGACCACGTCGATGACCTTGTCAACGTCGGAGTCGGCCAACGCTTCCTCGATCATCAGTACGTCACCCGGGTCGTCGTCGACGACCAGGATGCGTACCGGCTGCGGGCTGTCGCCCATCACTACCTGCCTCGGGTCGGGAGGAACGGGACCGAAACGCTCATCGTGCCGGCGGGGAAATCTAGCCCATCAGGAAGCGCTGCGGGACGCCGGGTCGACGCTGTCGGGCTGATATCGCAGCACCTCTGCCAGACCCGTCACCCGCAGCACGCGGTCGACACGGCCGGTGGCGCCGGTGAGGCGCAGCCACCCGCCGTCGGCCGCGGCCCGGTTGTCACCACGAACGAACACAGCCATCCCCGTGGAGTCACAGAAGGTTAGGTCGGTGAGGTCGAGCAACATCCGGCGCTCGCCGTCGGCGGCCAGCCGGTCGATCGTCGCGGTCAGCTCGCCGGCGGTGCTCATGTCCAGCTCACCGGCGAGCCGCAGGTAGACGCCACCGCCCTCACGCCCGGCGTAGCTGACGCTGAACGTCACCGTGCTCCCCCTCGCTCCACCGCTGGGTGGGACGTTTGCAGTGCGGCAAGTATACGCAGAGGCACCGACGTCACCGAGGGCGCGGTGATCACCCGGAACGTCCCTGAGTCGTGCCGTCAACGCACGGCGCCCGGGCCGGCGGTGGGCAAGCCTGCGCGGCTCAGCCGCAGCGTGCGCGCCGCCCTCGGGAAGTCACGCAGCGCTGTGGCGTAGTGCGCGAGAGTCAGGTCCACCGCGTCGGCCGGCACGCCGCGACTGGTCAGGATCTCCACCAGCCATTGAACGAACTCGGTGAAGAGCGAGGCGTCGTCGACGTACAGGGCGGCGGCCAGGGAGTCCACGATGTGCCCCAGGTCGCTGATCGTCGAGTCGAGCTGCGCGGGCGTGTACGACAGCGCCGCCGGCATCCGGTCCCGCAGGTCGGTGAGCGCGCTGTCGATCAGCTCCCCCCGCCGGCGGACCAGGCTCGCGTACTCGTCGTCGGCCAGGTGCGACAGCTGCGCCGCGGGGACCCGCCGCAGCGCCCGCTCGTCGGCGATCAACTCCGATGCCGACGGCGCGTCCGGCGCCCAGGCCGCGCCGAGTCGGGCCGCCCACCGGCCGTCCGCGCCGAACCCACGCCCGCCAACCACCACCGGTACGTCCGAGCGCCGGCACGCCTCGATCATCCGGTGCGCGTGCGGCAGCCGCATCGGCAGCGCACAGGCAAGCGCGACCGCCTGCGCGTCGTGCCGGTGCAGATACGACACCAGGTGCGCCGCCGGCACGCTGGCGCCCAGGAACGTCACCTGCCAGCCGCGCAGTCGCAGCACCTCCGCCACCAGCCGGGGCGGCAACGCGTGCCACTCGCCGTCCATGCAGGCCACAACGACCCGCCCGCCGGTCGGCCGGGTGTTGGCATGCTGGGCCACCGCCGCCACGACCCGCTCGCTGATGTGCGTGGCCGCGTGCTCCTGGGCGACGCTCCACTCGTTGCGCGCCCACCGCTCGCCGACCTCGGACTGGGCCGGCGCCACCAGGTCGAGCAGCACCCGCTCGGGCGCGACACCCGCGTCGAGCAGGCCGAGCGCCACGTCGACAGCGCCGTGCTCGTCGGCGTCGGCGAGGCAGGTCAGGTAGCCCGGGTAGGCGTCGGTCGGATCGGTAGTGGTGGCGGGGGCGGTCACGCGGGGCTCTCCCTCTGCTCTTCGGGCCTGGCAGGCTCCTCGCCCGTGCCGGTGGGCGGCTCGGCGGGCTGCTCTTCGGGCCTGGAGGGCCGCTCGGCGGGCTCGCTGGGCTCTTCGGGCGTCGGGACCGAGTGCAGGTGCCGTGCGGCGCGCGGACCCGCGCCGACAGCGCGCAGCGCCAGGACCGCGATGTCGTCGTGGTCGCCGTGTGCCAGCCAGTCACACGTGACCTGCTCGATGCGCTCGGCCAGGGCGGGCGCCGGCATCCGGTGGCACCCGGTCACGGCGGCGGTCAACCGTTCCGTGCCGAACTGCTCGTCGCCGCGGCGGCCACCACGGGCCTCGGTCACACCGTCGCTGTAGAGAAGACACGTCTCGCCCGGTGCCAGCCGGACGGTCACCTCGCCGACGCGCGGGTCGGGCACGACACCGATCAACATGCCGCGCAGCGGCACCGACTCGATCTCGCCGGAGGCGCGCAGCACCAGCGGCGGCAGGTGACCACCACCGGCCATGGTCAGCGTGACGCTCCCGTCGCGCTGCGGCCGCGCCACCCCGAGCACGATTGTGGCGAAGCGGCCCTGGCCGTGCGCCTGGGTCGTCTCCAGGAGCGCGTCGTTGAGCAGCCGCAGCAGCCGCCCCGGATGCGACTCCACCCGGTGCAGCGCCTGGAGGCACTGGCGGAGCTGGCCAGTGAAGACGGCCGCCTCGACGCCCTTGCCGGAGACGTCGCCGAGGAAGAACACCGAACCGCCGTCGGCGAGCCGGTGCGACCCGTAGAAGTCGCCGCCGATCCGCAACCCCGCCTGCGCCGGCCGGTAGGCGGTGCCCCACTGCACGCCGGGAACCTCGGCGGGCTCCACGGGCAGCAGGCTGGCCTGCAAGGTGTCGGCCACCTCCGCCTGGTCGCGGTAGAGAAGCGCGGTGGTCAACGCCGCGCCGGCCCTCGCCGCAAAGGCACGCAGCAGGTGGACGTCGTCCTCGTCGTACCAGCGGCTGGCCCGGCGGGCGACAAGCAGCACACCGGCCGGGGCATCGCGGCCGGGCACCGGGACGACCCGGGCGGCGCTGTCGACGCCTGCCAGGCCGGGCAGCCATCCGGCGTCGACTGCCTGCTCCACGAGCCAGTCGACAGCGTGCGGCTCGACGCCGGTCAGCCCGTCGGCGATGGCTGTCGGTAGATCACTCTCCGACAACATGCCGCTGTCGACGATCGGCGCCTCGTCGTCGGCACGGGACGCCCGCCACCAGCGGGCACGCCCGGCGCGCGGCGCCAGCACCAGCACCGACACCTCGGCGAGGGTCGGCACGGCCAGCCGCACCACGGCGGCGGCGGCCCGGTCCGGGTGCAGCGGGTTGCCCAGCTTGTCGCCGACCACTGCCAGGAAAGCGGAGCGGGCGCGCTCGGCCAGCAGGGCGTCGGCGCGGCTGACGCTCTCGGTGACGTCCTCGACGTACCAGCAGCACCGGCCGGCGGACAGGGACACCTGCCGGGCGCTGAGCCGGCGACCACGGTGGGTGAAACCGCTCGGAGCAGTCTCGCCCAGCCCCGGCACACCGGCCGAGGCGAGCAGCTCGCCGGGCACCACCTCGGGCAGCAGGCGCTCGGCCACCGGGCTGACATGTCGGACGACGCCCTCGGCGTCACAGACCACGAGGCCCTCGCGGAAGTGCTCGACGACCTCGGACCAGGCTGGTGTGCCCTGGCCCCGGTCGGGGTCGAGGGCCGGCAGCGTGGAGGTGGACCAGGGCTGGACGTCGGCGGGCCACGCCGGGGTCTGTGTGGTGCTCGGCGTGGAGATCCATCCGTCGCCCGGGTCGAAGTCCCTGACGTCGGAAGCAGTCACCAGCTGAGCCTCACTCCTTGTCATCCACCCGAACCGCGCCCCGGCACCGGCGTCTGTGGTCAAATCTGTTCGACCCACCCTACGCCGATCCGCCCTGAGCGGCATCCCACGGCAGCTCGCGGGCCCCTCCGTCGCGTACCGGGCGCTGTCGGTCGAGCGTTGTTACGATCCCTTCGAACCGGCCGGGCCGGAGTCATCCGGAAGGGCGTGATCGTGCAATCCCCAGGGCTGCGACCCGACGCGGCACCGCTGCGCATGTCGATCGACCAGAGCGATCCGGACAGGCCCCTGATCCGGGTCGGTGGCGAGTTGGCGTACGCCACGTCGGCGCCGCTGCGCGTCGAGCTCGACCGATTGCTCGCCAACGCGCCGCAGGCCCTCGTGCTGGACTTCGCCGACCTGGACTTCATCGACAGCACCGGCCTCGCCGTGATCGTCCACGGCTGGCGGGTGGGGCAGCAGGTCGACACGACGCTGCTGCTGCGGGCGGTCCCCGGGTTCCTGGCGACGATCCTGGAGATCACCGGCGTCGCCGGGCTGCTCGGTCGACGACTGCCCGCGACCCCCCGGGCAGTCGCCGGGCCGGGTCACGCGCAGGCCACCGCCGGGTGACCCGACAGCGGCCGGCCGCTCACGCCCCCGGGTTGGCGTTGCGTACGGGGACTGGGAGCATGGTGGGATGTCCCAGCAGCTGTTGACCATCGAGGTGACCCGGGTCGACGCCGGGCACATCCGGTTGCGGCTGAGCGGGGAGCTGGACTACGACACCGCTCCCGAGCTGGTCAGCGTGGTGGCAGACCTGCCGGGCGAGAGCCACCAGCGGTTGACGGTCGACCTGAGCGCTGTCAGCCTCTGCGACTCCTCCGGTCTGAGCGCGCTGCTGATGGCGCACCGCGCCGCCGGGTCGATGGTGCTGATCGGGGTCAGCCCGCAGGTGCAGCAGATGCTCGACCGCACCGGCCTCACCGAACTGCTGGCAGTGCAGACCGGCGCCGCCGACGGCGACAACGTACGCGCCATCGGCTGAGCCGGCTGACGTCCGCGCGTCCAGGCTCGGAAAAGGGGGGTGGCCCCCGACCCTGGGACCTGGGGTCGGGGGCCTGAGGAAGGTCTAGGGCGCGGTCATCGGCTGGAGTCGAGGGCCGGTCTCGCGCAGGTCGCCGGCCGGGGCGGAGTCGACGTCCTCGGGCTCTCCCGAATCAGGCGTGTGATACAGATAGCGGACAAACTCCCCACCCATCTCGTTGTCGTCCCCGCCTGGCCACTGGCCGATGCAGTCCATGCCGACCACTTCCCGGCCGGTCCCGTCGGCCTCCTCCAGCAGCGCCCACAGGCTCACCGGATAGCAGCGGGTGGCGTCCGGCGTGAGCTGCCAACGCGCGTACCAGCCGGGTCGGGCGGGGACGATCTCGACGATCCGTTTCATGGCGACCTTCCTTCCGCGTGCCTCGGAAGAACTGCGGTCCTGAACCAGATGCTGGCCCACGCGCGGGTGAGCGCCCCTCACCCGCGCCGGATGAAGCCGTCCGAGCGCTGGTCCTACCCGGCCGGAAGGGTCCGTTTCGGCTCCCGGGCCGGCGGGAAGGCGACGGGCGCACGAGCAGATCCCCAGCGGAAGAGGTGTCACATGCGCAAGCAGATGGAGGGCGACAACCAGCGCCGCCGGACACTGGCTCGGCAGGCCCGCGAACAGGGCAGACAGCCCAGCGAGTTCGGGGCGAGCCTGAGCGCCTCGAAGCAGATCACGAGCCTCGAACAGAGCAGGCGGGACGGCCCGCCGCCGGCTGGCCGGCACAAGTCGGACACCACGCGCGGTGGACCAGCTCCGCCGCCCGTCGGCACGGCCGACAATCCACGCCCGCTGCCGCCTCTCAGCGACAGTTCGCCGGGGGTGACGAGCGTGGGTTACCACGATCTGGTCGACGATGTCCGGCGTCGCGCCGGGGTCGACTTCAAGACGGCAAAGGTGGGCGCCGAGGCGACGGTGCTGGTCCTGGCCTTCGCCCTGGAAGCCGCCGAGCGGCAACGACTGCTCGCGGCGGTGCCGAACTCGCTGCACGACGTCGTGCCCGTCGACGGCATCGAGCGGCACCAGGACCTGCCCGGCTTCCTGGCCGAGGTGGGCCGGATCAGCGGGCGTACGCCCGAGCAGGCCCGCTATCAGGCGGAGGCGACACTCGCCGCGCTCGCCGACCACGATGGTGACCTCGTCGAGTCGCTGCACGTACCCGACGGGTTGCGGGAACTGCTGAACCCGCCGGCCGCCGGCGGCGGCATCGTCGGCGCTTCCACGGCCACACCCACGCTCGACGACGCCCAACTGCGGGCGGCCTTGGACGACCTGCCCTACTGGGCGGGCGACAGCGACGGCCTGTACCGGGTGGTCGCGCTGCCCCCGGACAACCTGGACCGGGTGCTCGACCGGCTCGACCGGCTACGCCGGGAAACCGGGCGCGGCCCGAGCATCGGGCGCCCCGGTGGCACGGCTGCCGTACTGACCGTGCGCACCACCCAGGCCGACGGGGTGACAGCGCTCGACGTGGACCTCGCCCACTCGATCGACGACGCGATCGACGAGGTGGGCGCCGGGATGGCCAGCGGCTGACCGGCAACACCGACACACGTGAGGGCCGGCGACGCGGGGGACGCTCCCGCGCCGCCGGCCCGTCGGTGCGCGCTGACGGCGGCTCGGTAGCGTGCCCCTCATGAGCCGCGCTGCCGACCGGTTGGAGCTGGTCGTCGATCCGGTTCGCCGGACCGGGCGCACGCTGCTCGCCGCCGGTGTCGAGCAGTCATACGTGGACGTCGAGGATCCGCTGCACCTGCATTTCGAGTACGTCCGGCGGATCGCCTCGGCGGCGCAGGTGGCCGCACCGGCTGGCGTGCCACTGGACGTACTGCACCTGGGCGGCGGGGCGTTGACGCTGCCGCGCTGGCTCGCCGCCACCCGGCCGGGCTCCCGGCAACTGGTCGTCGAGCGCGACCGGACGGTCGTCGACCTCGTCGCCCGGGAACTGCCGCCGCTGCCACCGGAGGTGCGGGTCGAGGTCGCCGACGCCCGGGACGCGGTCACCGACGCCCCGCCCGACGGGTACGACCTGGTGATAGCCGACATCTACCGGGCAGCCCGGATGCCCCGACACGTACGCACAGTGGAGTTCGCCGCCGAGGTGGCCCGCACGCTGCGCCCCGGCGGGCTGTACCTGCTGAACGTCACCGACCTGCCGCCGCTGGTCGGCACCCGCGTGCAGGTGGCGACGCTGCGGGCGGTCTTCGGCGACGTGTGCGTGCTCGGCGACCGCCGGATGTTGCGGGGACGGCGCTACGGCAACCTGGTGCTCGCCGCGACGCACCGGCCGGGCGGGCTGCCTGTCGGCCGGCTGGCGGTGGCCGCACTGCGGGACCCGGTGCCCGGTGGTCTGCTGCACGCCGCCGCCCTCGACACGTTCGTCGCCGGCGCCCAGCCGTACACCGACGCCGACTGACGGCCCTCGCGCCGACCGACGGCCCTCGGACACGTCGGTGGCGTACGGGCGACTCGACCCGTAAAGCACCGGTGCCGGCCGCAATGCCGGGTTTCCGACGCCGCGCGTGGGGAAGGCGCGGCCTGTGAGCAAAGCCGACGATCGGGCGACCGCCCGCCGCGCCCTGATCGTGATCGGCCTGGTGCTGGCGACCGCACTGGCGCTGGTCTTCGTGTACGCGACACACCGTGTGCTGATCTGGGTCGTGGTGGCCGCCTTCTTCGCCATCGCGCTCAAGCCGGCAGTGGACCGGCTGCAACGCCGGTTCGTCAGGCGGCGGGCGGTGGCCACGCTGCTGGTGTTCCTCGGCGCCTTCGTGATCCTGGCCCTCGTCGCCACGCTCATCCTGGTGCCGCTGCTGGACGACGTGGGCCATTTCGCCGACCGGGCGCCCGAGATGGTGCGCGACGCACGCGCCGGGCGCGGCCCGCTGGGGCAGCTTCTGGAGCGCACCGGCGCCCGGCGCTACCTCAGCGACCACTCCGACGAGTTGCGCGACGTCGGCACCCAACTGCGTCAACCCGCGGTGGTCGTGCTGCGCGCCATCGTGGAGACGATCACGGGGCTGGTCACTGTCGTCGTGCTGGCGTACCTCATGGTGTTGGAAGCCCCGCGGATCACCGGCGGCGTGCTCACGGCGGCCGGGGACGGTCGGGGTGAGCGGCTGCGCCGGGTGGGCAGGCAGGTGTCGCGGACCATCACCGGCTACCTCACCGGGAACCTGCTGATCAGCGTGATCTGCGGAGCGTTGACGTTCGTGGTGCTGACAATCCTCGGCGTGCCGTTCGCCGGTGTGATCGCCCTGCTGGTGGCGGTGACGGACCTGATACCGCTTGTCGGCGCGACGCTCGGCGCGGTCATCGCCACCGGCGCCGGCTTCCTGCACTCCCCCACCGCCGGGGTGATCGTGCTCGTCTTCTTCGTGGTCTACCAGCAGGCGGAGAACCACCTGCTCCAGCCGCTCATCCTGTCCCGCGCGGTCCGACTCAATCCGCTGACCGTGCTGGTCAGTGTGCTGCTCGCTGTCGAGCTGGCCGGCCTGCTCGGCGCGCTGTTGGCCATCCCGGCCGCGGGCATCGTGCAGACGCTGCTCCGCGAGTACGGCCCGCGCCGGTTCCGCCCGGCGCCCGCCGCCGACGGCGTCGAGCCGGCAGATGAGGCCGAGTCCGAAGGTGGCGCCGAGTCCGCGGCTGGCGCTGAGCCCGAGGGCGGCGCCGAGCCGCCCGGCGGTGCCCACTCGCCTCGCGGCTGAACACCGGCCGGGCCTGCGGAAGCTCAGCGGGCGCGGGCCGCGACCTCGGGCGAGGTGCTCTCCAGCGGTACGGCGTTCGCCGGCACCAGACCGAGCTGAACCGCCGGACGGGTCAGCGCGGCGTCCAACGCCCAGTCGGCCCCGACGCGCGTGCGGTTTCCCGGCATCGCCATCAGGTGGTACGCCCGGGTGACCGCCTTCGCCGGCAGCCCCGCCAGCGGCACCTGCAACGGGTTCGCCGCCGCGTCCTTGCCGCCCAGGTCGACAACCCAACCCAGGTCGTGGTGCTTGTACGGCTTGCGCCGGCCGAAGCCGTACGACGCGGCGATGTTGTGGGCGGCCAGCTTGCCCTGCCGCTGGGCGTGCTGGGCCGTCATCGTGCAGACCTCGCCGGGCCGGGCCAGGTCGGGCACCGCTGAGGCGTCGCCGCAGGCGTACACCTCGGGATAGCCGGGGACGTTGAGGAACTCGTCGACGACCAGGCGCCCCCTCTCGGTGCGCAGACCCAATTCGCTGACGAACGGATCGGGTCGCACCCCGACGCACCAGACGAGCGAGCAGGTGGGCACGTACTCGCCGTCGGTGAGCTTCACCCCGTCGGCGGTCGCCTCGGCCACCGAGGTGCCCATCCGGACGTCCACGCCGCGCCTTTCGAGCACCCGGTGGGCCGTCCGCGACATCCGCTTGTCCAGCTCGGGCAGGACGCGGGGGGCGATGTCCAGCAGCATCCACCGGGGGCGGACGGTGAGCCGCGGCCGCTGCGCGTGCAGCCGATCGGTGAACAACTGCCCGTGCGCGGCGACCTCGGTGCCGGTGTAGCCCGCGCCGACCACCACGAACGTGGCGCGCGCCTGCTGCTCCGCCGGGTCCT
Organism: Micromonospora sp. NRRL B-16802; assembly: GCF_001279555.1. Classification (NCBI taxonomy): domain Bacteria; kingdom Bacillati; phylum Actinomycetota; class Actinomycetes; order Micromonosporales; family Micromonosporaceae; genus Micromonospora; species Micromonospora sp. NRRL B-16802. The sequence goes on from NZ_LGEB01000074.1 coordinate 20,989, forward strand.
CGGCCTGCTCGGCCAGCTCGATCTGTCGGACAATGTGATCGTGCAGGTAGACGGCCTCGGGCAGGCCGCGGAAGCCGTGCGCGTACTCGGTGACGCCCGGGATGGGCAGCAGCTTGTTGACGCTGCCCACGGCGAGAATCAGACGGTCGTACGCCAACCGGTTCTTGTCCCCCTCGGCCTGGGTGAACCCGACCCAGCGGTTCTGCAGGTCGACGTGGTCCGCCTCCCCGATGACCACACGGACGCCCTTGAGGGTCCCGGTCAACGGCACCGCGATCCGTTTCGGCTCGACCACGCCGGCCGCCACCTCGGGCAGCAGCGGCAGATACAGGAAGTAGTCGGTGGAGTTCAGCACCACGATCTCAGCCCGGTCCCGGGCGATCCGGCTCAACGTCTTCGCCGCGTGGTAACCGGCGAACCCGGCCCCCACGATCACCACACGAGGTTTCGTCATTGCGGGCCGTTTCCCGTCGACGCCCCGGACAAACGTGCGACCAGCGCGGTAAACCTGCACAACATCAATGGCGGACGATATGGACAGACACCCCCATCGATGGGCAGGATGCCGGAATGGGATCAGACCAGACCGGCGAGCGGCCCACGAGGCCCACCCGCCGCACCTTCCTGTCCGCCTCGGCCGCCGCCACCGCCGCGACCGCCGCCACCGTCGCGGTGCCCGCGCTCACCGCGCCCGCCGCCGCCAACCCGTCGCACCCCGCCGGCCCCGGACGCCCCGCCCGCCCCCAGCGCCCCGACCGTGAGCTGCGCGACCTGCTGCGCCAGGTCGACCCCCGACGGATCGAGGCGATCGTGCGCCGGCTTGCCGCGTTCGGCACCCGGCACACCCTCTCCGACCAGGACGATCCCCAGCGGGGCATCGGCGCCGCCCGGGACTGGATCCACGCCCGCATGCAGGAGTACGCGGCCACGTCCGGCGGGCGCATGACAGTCCAACTCCAGTCGTACGTCCAGCAGCCCGCCTCCCGGATCCCCACCGCCACCCGGATCACCAACGTCGTGGCCACGCTGCGGGGCCAGAGCGCCCCGAACCGGACGTACGTGGTGACCGGCCACTACGACTCCCGGGTCACCGACGTGATGGACGCCGTGAGCGACGCGCCGGGCGCCGACGACGACGCCTCGGGGGTGGCCGTCGTCATGGAACTGGCCCGCCTGATGGCCACCCGTCCCACGGCGGCCACCATCGTGTTCGCCGCGGTCGCCGCCGAGGAGCAGGGCCTGTACGGCTCGGCGTACCTGGCCCAGCAGCTCAAGGCAGCCGGCGCGGACGTTCAGGGCATGTTCAGCGACGACATCGTGGGCAGCAGCACCGCCGACGACGGCACCCGTGACCCGTACTCGGTGCGCCTGTTCGCCGAGGGCGTCCCGACGGCGGAGACACCTGCGGAGGCCACCACCCGGCAGTCCGTCGGCGGCGAGAACGACTCGCCGTCGCGGCAACTCGCCCGGTTCGTCAGGGACGTGGCCGACAACGACGACACCGGCATGCGCGTACGGGTGATCTACCGACGGGACCGCTATCTGCGCGGTAGCGACCACATCTCGTTCCTGCGGGAGGGCTGGCCGGCGGCGCGATTCACCGAGCCCAACGAGGACTTCGCCCACCAGCACCAGGACGTCCGGGTGCAGGACGGCAAACAGTACGGCGACCTGCCCGAATTCTGCGACTACAAGTACATCGCCCGGGTGGCCCGGGTCAACGGCGCGGCGCTCTGGTCACTGGCCCAGGCGCCCGGCACACCCAAGGGCGCCATCATCGTCACCACCGACCTGACGAACAACACCACACTGCGCTGGCAGCGCGGCGACGAGCCGGACCTGACCGGGTACGAGGTGGTGTGGCGGGAGACCACCGCCGCCGAGTGGCAGCGGGTGATCCCGGTCGGCGACGTCACCGAGGTCAGCATCGACCTGTCAAAGGACAACGTGTTCTTCGGCATCCGCGCGGTCAACCACAACGGCCTACGCAGCCCGGTGGCCTTCCCCCGTCCCGGCAGCTGACCCCGCCCTCTTGCCCTGCTCAAGATCCGCGCAACGTCAGGGATCCTGCTGTCTCAGCTGTTGGTGAGGCAGCACTTTCCCTGATGTTGCGCAGATCTGGCGGTTACGTGGGGGTTGGCGCGGTGATCGCCCACCGTTCGTGGTCCCGCCACGCGCCGTCGATGAACAGGTAGTCCGGGGAGAAGCCCTCCAGCCGGAAGCCCAACTTGCGGGCCACCCGCCGGGACGGCTCGTTGCCCGGCTGGATGTTCGCCTCCAACCGGTGCAGGCCGCCAGCGCTGAACGCGTGGTCGATGACCAGGGCGACGCCCGCCGAGGCGTGTCCGGTGCCGCTGTACGGCTGGAACGCCGCGTACCCCAGGTAGCCGCCGCGCAGCGCGCCCAGCACGATGCCGCTGATGGTGACGTAGCCGGCGATGTCACCGCTGGCCCGGTCGCAGATGAGGTAACCGGAGCTGTCGCGGCGGCGGACCTTGCGCAGATATCCGGCGTACTCCTCGGGGCTGCTCGGCGCGAGCAGCCACGGGTGGTGCAGGTCCCGACTGCGCCGCGCGGCCGCCACGAACTCGTCGACGTCGGTGGGGCGGGGCCGTCGGATCGCCGCGGGACCGCCGGTACGCAGGTATCTCACGGCGGACCACTCTGAACGACCGGCGCGGCCGTTGTCCAACCGCGTGCTCGTGCTCGTGCTCGAACCACGATCAAGTGGTTTCCCTGGGCTGCGTGACCACGAGATCCTGGATCGAGTGTTCGGCCGCCGCTCGGGTGGCGCTACCGGGGCGTCAGGACGCGGAACTCCGTGCCGTCGGGATCGGCGAGCGCCACCCGGCCGGCCACGTCATGGGCGGTGTGGAAGCGCGTCGCGCCGAGGGAGAGCAGACGGTCGACCTCCGCCTGGTGATCACCGTCGGCGACGAGCTCGTACCGCACCCGGTCCCGGCCACCGTTCGGCGCGGGCGGTGGCCCACCCCAGGTGATCTTCGCGCCGCCACGCGGCGACTGGATCGCGGTCTCCTCGTCCTGGTCCCAGACCAGCGGCCAGCCGAGCGCCTCGCTCCAGAAGTATCCGACGGCCTGCGACCCGTCACACGCCAGCGCCCCGACGAACCCGCAGCCCGCGAGGAAGTTGTTGCCCGCCTCGATGACACAGAACTCGTTGCCCTCGGGGTCGGCGAGCACCACATGACCCTCCTCCGGGAGCTGGCCGACGTCGATGTGGCGTGCGCCGAGTTCCAGCGCTCGTGCCACAGTCTGCTGCTGCTCCTCGGCGGACCCGCTCGTCAGGTCGAAGTGCATCCGGTTCTGCACGACCTTCGGATCGGCGGTCGCCGCGAAGCGGAGCCGGAACCCGACGTCGTCATCCGGCAGGACAACTGCCCCGTCGTGTGGATCGTCGACCATCTTCCGACCCAGGAGGTCGGCCCAGAACCGCGCGACACGCAGGGGTTGACTCGCGTCGAAGCAGACGGCAAACAGTTGGCTGGTCATCGCTCTGTTCGTCTCCGATCCGCGGACCGGGCGACTCCACCAGCCGGCCCGGTCTGCCCTTGGAGGCCGAAGCCTAGGGCGGAGGCGCGCCGCGCGCAGCCGAATATTCGCTGCGGAACGGTGATCAGGCAGGCAGGAGCGCGGCGATGTCACCCAGAACCCGGGCCGCCGGTGCCGGGTCGACAAGCCACTTCAGGTGGCTGCTGGTGAGCGTACGGACGTCGTAGGGGTTCTCCGGCGTCAGCGCGTCGCCCTCGCGGATCATCCGGTCCTGCATGGCGAGCGGCACGGAGGTGTCCTCGGTCAACCGCACGTACGTCCTGGGGATCCGCCCCCAACTGTCGGGCTGCGCCCGGTCATCGGGTGTGCCGACGTCGAGGTTCTCGTCGGGCTGGAAGGTGTTGAGGAAGACCATGAACTCCTCGTCCGTCCCGTCGGCGAGGAAAGCTGCCTTCAGGGCCGCGAGGACGTCAGGGTCGGCGGTACGGAAGTTGGAGCGCAACAGCCCGAGCTCGGCAGGGTTCCCGACCATGGCCGACGCCAGCCCTGTGGTGTCGACAGTGGCCATCTCGGGCTCGGCGTAGTAGGCGCCGACGTGGAGGTCGACGGGGCACCAGGCGGAGACATAGACGATGCGGTCGATCAGGTCGGGCCGCTGGTTGGCTGCGACCGTGGCCGTCATGCCGCCGCGGCTGTGTGAGACGAGGATGACGGGCCCGTTCCGCTTGGCCCGCTCCAGTGTCCCGATGAGGTGCGCGGCGTTGTCGGCGAGCGTGACGGACCTGATGGCACCGGGCGCGCTGGCGAGCCCTCCGAGATCCTGCGGCGCCTGATAGGCCCGCGGGTACGTCGCGGCGAACCCGTGCCCCGGAAGATCGACGGCTACCGAACGGTGCCCGAGCAGGCCGAGTTCGGCCTGGAGTGGTGCGAACGAGAACGAGTTCGCGAAAGCTCCGTGCACCAGTACGAACGTCGGTGGCATCTGTCCACACTCACTTTCTGGTCCTCTGCGGCGTCGGCGGCGCACCATCCGATGATCCACACTACTCAGCCAAAGATCATCGAAAGACGTAGGTGTTGTCGGACCTGCCCGCTAGCGTCACCGCAACCGTCAACGGGGAGGGCGCAATGGGCCAAGGTGAGTACGCGACGTTCGTCGACAGAGACCTGCGAGGTGCACGGTTCCACAGGTCGACGCTGGCCGGGGCGGTGATGCGCGGCGTCGACGTCAACGGGCTCGACATCGACGCACCGTGGCTGGCCGATGGCACACTGCTGGTCAACGGTGTGGACGTCGTGCCGCTCGTCGAAGCGGAGCTGAATCGGCGGTTCCCGGGGCGCGAGTTGAGGCAGGCGACGCAACCCGATGCCCTGCGCACGGCGTGGGCGGCGACCGAGCGGGCCTGGGCGGCAGCGACCGAGCGGGCCACGGCGATGCCCGAGGGCGCCGTCCACGTCTCGGTCGACGGCGAATGGTCGTTCGCGCAGACGCTGCGGCATCTCGCCTTCGCCGCCGACGCATGGCTGGGCAAGACGATCCTTCGCCGGCCACAGCCGTTCCACCCGTTCGGCCAGCCCCACACCGAGTACGCCACCGACGGCTTCGACATGTCGGTGTTCGCCACCGAGCAGCCGAGCTTCACGGAGGTGCTCCGGTTGCGCGCCGAGCGGCAGACAATGGTGCGCGGCTTCCTGGCCACCGTCACACCGGAGCTGCTCGCCGAGCCTCGGCCCACCCCGTGGTCACCCGACCACGAGGAGCCGGTCGTGCACTGCCTTCATGTGATCTTCGACGAGGAGTGGCAGCACCTCCGCTTCGCACTGCGTGACCTTGATACGCAGAGCCGCGAACCGAGCGCCGCCCACCCGTGATCGACAGGTGACGGCAACCATCGACTGATCGGCAGCCGCATTCGAGAACACCGCCGACGTCACCGCCGCCCTACCGCCGCCCCGTGGTGCGCCGACGCCGCTGCGGTGACGCCATCTGAGTGACACCTCCTCGCTGACCTCGGCGCTCTGTCACGTGCCGGCCCCGGCCGGTGTCTCATGCCGAGACCACCGACGAGGAGGAGCAATGACCGGCGACACAAGGATTCCCCCGGCCGAGATCACGGGCCTCTACGGCGCCGTACTGAAGAGGTTCAGCAGGAAGATGCTCGGCCGGGTGCCCGACGGGCTCGGTGTGCTGTGGCACCACCGGCAGGTGCTCAAGTTCAACTTCGGCCTCGGTCGACGGGCCGGTAAGTGGAACGAGTGCGACAAGGACCTGAAGTCGTACGCCCACATGGCCGTGGCGTCGTTGATCGGCTGCTCGTTCTGCCTGGACCTGGGCTACTTCCAGGCGCACAACGAGGGCCTGGACGTGACAAAGGCCCGCGAGGTGCCGCGCTGGCGCGAGTCGGACGTCTTCACGCCGTTGGAGCGCGACGTCCTGGAGTACGCCGAGGCGATGTCGCAGACGCCGCCCACCGTCACCGACGAGTTGTCCGCCCGGCTGGTCACGCAGCTCGGGGCACCGGCGGTGGTGGAGCTGACCGCCTGGGTGGCGTTGACCAACCAGTTCGCGCGGGTCAACGTCGCCCTCGGCATCGAGGCCGAGGGGCTCGCGGCGTCGTGCGGCCTGGCACCCCTGGCGCAACCGAGTGGCGCAGCCGCACACGCGTAACCGGCGCTCCGGTCACAGGGGGCCGGGGCGCGGCTGCTCCATCGGCATCGGGACCTGGAGGTAGGTGGTGCCGCGCAGGTCCAGCCAGGCCCGGTCGGGCCCGCGGACCAGTCGCAGCATCACCTCCTCGCAGGACGGGCAGCGGGCGACCATGCCCGGCGCGTTGGCGAAGACACGCAGGCTGGCCATCGAGCCGGTCGTCCCGCAGTTCTCACAGCGGCCCGTCGCGGTGCTCAGGTCGACGGCGAACAGCTCACGCAGCGGGCCGTCGAGCATGTTGCCGTCCAGGTACGACATCTCGGTCATCGGGTCTCCTCGACGAAGCGGGCGATGCGGGGCGGGGCGAGCGGGGCAGTGCGATGTGGTGCCGTCAGCCGGTCGGGCCGAAACGTTCGGTCTTGACCCGCCGCGACGGGTGGCCGAGCCCCACCAGCAGGTCGGCAACGGTTTCCACGAACCCGGTCGGGCCGCAGACGTAGGTGAGCGGTTCCAGATCCGGCGGCCAGCCATGTGTGTTCACGTCGGCCAAACCGATGCGGTGTGGTTCGCCGCGCCACCCCTCGGGCGCCTCACGGGTGTAGACGTACGCGACGTCCAGCCCGAAGTCGTCGCGGGCCCGGCGGCGCAACTCGTCGCCGTAGATCAGATCGGCGGGGGTGCGCACCGAGTAGAGCAGCCGGAACGGCACCTTACTGCCCGCCACCCGGCGGGCGCGGATCATCGCCATCAGCGGCACGACGCCCGAGCCGCCGCCGAGCAGCTGCACCGGCGCTGTCTGCTCCGGCCGCCAGATGAACCAGCCACCGAGCGGTCCGCGCACCTCCACCGGGTCGCCCACACCAAAAACATCGATGAGGTACGGCGACACCTCGCCGTCGGGGACCCGCTGCACTGTCACCTCGATGCGCGGCCCGCCGGGGCCGTCCACCACAGGCCCGGCGATCGAGTACGACCGGGCGGCCTGGTAGCCGTCCGGCGCTGTCAACCGCAGGTCGACGTGCTGCCCGGGCAGGTGCCCCGGCCAGTCCGGCACCTCCAGCACGAGGGTCTGCGCGGACCGCGTCTCCACCCGGCGCTCCACCAGCCGGCCCACCTGCCACCGGTTCGGCGCCGGGCGTTCGGTGCCCTCCGCGACAGCGCGCTCAGTCACCCTGGTACCGCTGTTCGCGCCACGGGTCGCCGTAGTCGTGGTAGCCGGCGGTCTCCCAGAAGCCGGGCTGGTCCATCGTCTTGAGCCGGATGCCGCGCACCCACTTGGCGGACTTCCAGAAGTACAGGTGTGGCACCAGCAGCCGCGCCGGCCCACCGTGCTCCGGTGCCAGCGGCTTGCCGTCGAAGGTGTGCGCCACCCAGGCCCGGCCGCCGCGCAGGTCGTCCAGTGGCACGTTTGTGGTGTACCCGCCGTACGAGTGCGCCAGCGCGTAGTGCGCGCCGGTGTCCACACCGTCGAGCAAGGTGTCCAGTGAGACGCCCTGCCACGTGGTGCCGAGCTTCGACCAGCGGGTGACGCAGTGGATGTCCACCGTCGGCGTCTCCTGCGGTAGTGCCATCAACTCCTGCCATGACCACCGGCGTTCGGTGCCGTTCTCGACGGAGATGACGAACTCCCAGGTGTCCAGCGACACGCGAGGTGTCGGGCCAGCGGAGAGCACCGGAAAGTCCTCGGTCAGGTACTGCCCAGGGGGCAGGGTCGGCTCCTGTGATCGGGGCCGACCCTGAAAGCCCGGTGAGACGATTCCCATTGCTCAGTCGTACCATTCGCGCCGGCCGGGGCGGGACCTTTCCCGCGTACCCCCTCGTCGTGCCGGCGTGCCGGCGTCAGTGCCGCTCGGAGACGACCTCGCGGCGGTCGGGTTGCTGCCCCCTGGTGGCGCGCAGGCTGGTCAGGGTGACCACCACGAGCACGCCGATGATCACGCCGAGCGAGGCCGGGGTGGGGATCTCCGGCACGCTGTCCCAGATGCCGTGCGCCCAGTGCAGACCCAGCTTGAGGCCGATGAACGCCAGGATGATGGCTAGGCCGTAGCTGAGGTGGACAAGCCGGCTCAACGCGGCGTGCAGGACGAAGTAGAGCGCCCGCAGGCCCAGCAGGGCGAAGGCGTTCGTGGCGAAGACCAGGTACGGGTCCTCGGTGATGCCGTAGACCGCAGGCACCGAGTCGACGGCGAAGACGATGTCGGTGGCCAGCACCGCAACCACCACCAGGGCGAACGGGGTCAGTGCCCGCTTCGCGCCCTGCCGGACGGTCATCTTGGTGCCGTGGTACTCATCGACCACCGGCATGATCTTGCGCAGCAGCCTCACCGACCGCATCTTGTTGATGTCGACTTCCTGCTGGTGCCCGGAGAGGGCGTCACGCAGCAGCTTCGCCGCCGTGGCGAGGAGGATGAGCGCGAAGATCAGGAACGCGAAGTCGAGGGTCTGTAGCGCCGCCGCGCCCAGGGCGATGAAGACACCTCGCAGCACCAGCGCGCCGGCGATGCCGTAGAGCAGCACCCGCTGGGCGAGCACGGACGGCACCGCGAACGCGGCCAGCAGCAGCATGAAGACGAAGAGGTTGTCGACCGAGAGGGACTTCTCGACCAGGTAACCGGTCAGGTATTCCACGCCCTGCTGGGAGCCGTAGCGGGCCCACACCCAGCCGCCGAACGCCAGCGGCAGCGCGATGTAGAACGCCGACCAGCCGACCGCTTCCCGCATGGACACCTCGTGCGGGCGGCGCGTCACCAGGAAGTCCAGGACGAGCAGCACCAGCACGCCGACGATCGTCACCGCCCAGAGGGTGGGCGTGCCCACCGACGTCAGCGAGCTTGCGGCGGACAGGGGCGACAATTCGGTCATCGGTTCTCCTCGAACACCAAGTCATGTTCGAGGTCTCCTTCACCCATCGGAGATGGGCAACCACCCGAGGCACGCCGGGCGCGCCGTACTGACCGGTATGGTTCGTGGGAAGTACTCCCCTCGCACGACCAGGTTAGGCCAGCCTGAATCGCCACGCCAAGCGGGACACCGATGGTTGCCCTGGCCAACCGCTGTACGTGCCGACTCTCACGCACGGCGCAACGTCGCGCCGGGAGCCATCGCCTGTTCCACCAGGTCGCGGTAGTCGCGCGGAAGCTGAGTGGCCACGTCGTCGAACTCCCCGCCGGTGATCGCCTCGCGCAGCGTGGTGAAGACCGCCCGGACGGCGTCACGGGCGGCAAGCTCGTCCACGCCGGCGCGCAACGCCACCCGCGCCACGAACTCGGCGGCACCGAACCGGTCGGCCTGCTCGGTGCTGGGGCTCGGCTTCAACACCAGTTGCAGTGGCTTCGGCAACTGCGCGGCCAGGTCCAGCACCTCGCCACCGGTCAACCGCTCGGCGAACGTCTCCAGCACCGCACGGGTTCGCTCCACCGCCTGCTCGGACGACGTCGCCGTGCGCTGGGAAACCTGGTCGACAAAGGTGTCGTAGTTCATGCGTACCCCCTCGGGCTTGTCGACGGCGCCTGCGGGTACCCGCGGTGGCGCGACGGAAACGGCGCCGGATTTCCTGCGCCGGCCCGGCGTGAGCAGGCGGCGGGCGGGTAACCGCCGCCGGTCCTGACCACATCGATGCCCCGAGGAGCCGCTGTCATGGCGAGCTACGCCGACGTCCTGCAGTACCTGTCGAGCCTGGACTACCCGGCCGAGAAGGACGACGTGGTCCGCGAGGCCGAACGGGAAGGTGCCCCGCCGGACGTGTTGAAGGCGCTGCGCGCACTGCCGCCGGCCGTGGACTACGCCAACGGCAACGAGGTCGCCCGGTCCGCCGGCATCGACGCCGCGCCCGAGGTGGGCCCGGCGCAGCGTGCCGAGCAGGCCCGGGACAAGAAGCACAACCGGGTGTCGCAACACCTCCGCGGCATCTGACCCGGCGGTGACAGATTCGGCCGGGCCGCCCGGATGACCGGCAGGCGTCCGCTGTCCCGCGGCCCGGACGGACACACCCCCGCCTCGGCGCAGCTCGTCGTCGTGGCAGTGGTCGGGATCGTCGCCGGCGGCGCCTTCGCCATCACGGTGTCACCGCCGCTCGCCCCACTGGCCGGCTGGGACGCCGCCGCGCTCACCTGGCTGGTGTACGTGTGGCGCACGATCTGGCCACTGGACGCCACCCGGACCGCCCGGCTGGCCGTCTACGAGGACCCCAACCGGGCCATCCGTGACGTGCTCCTGCTGGTGGCGTGCATCGCCAGCCTGCTCGCCGTGGGACTTGTCGTCGCCAGCGCGCACGCGGCACCACCCGGACGGGTCCGCGACCTGTACGGCGGGTTGGGCGCGCTCAGCGTGCTGCTCTCCTGGCTGGTCGTGCACACCGTGTTCGCCGCCCGGTACGCCCGGATCTACTACACAGGTCCGGACGGCGGGGTGAACTTCAACCAGCCCGAACCGCCGCGCTACACCGACTTCGCCTACGTCGCCTTCACCATCGGGACGACGTTCCAGGTCTCCGACACCAACCTCACCAGCAACGAGATGCGGCGGACCGTGCTGCGACATTCGCTGCTGTCGTACCTGTTCGGCGCGTTCATCATCGCCGTCACGGTGAACCTACTGGCCGGCCTGGCCCACTGAAGGGCGCGCGTGTTTGGTGTGCTCTGTTGCGGCCGTCGGCGCTGGGGGTGTGGGGCGCTCTACCGATCGCGTTGACGCGGGTCAGGAGCGCCGGGACAGGCGGGCGCCCCGAGGCCACGAACCGCGACCAGGGGCGCCACGCAAACCTGCCCAGGCGATGAACCGCGCCCGAACCGGATCGCGGCCACCCAGCGGTGGATGCCCGCTCGAACCGAGCGGCCAGCACTGCCGGGTCCAACCATACGACACGACATCCTCCGTACGGTCAGATTTTGCCAAACTGTGGGCCAGTGCACTTCAGAGGTGGTCGACCTCATCGCGTTGTCCGCTGTCTGCATGACGTCGCCGGTCGCGCGCCGCGCGTGGCCCGCAGTCACGTGTCGGACGGGTCATCCGTGCAGGCCACCGGTGCGGTCACGGGCCTTGAGGCGGGTGGTGGGCAGGGCCGGCGCTGGCAACGGCGGCGCCGCGTCGTCGGCGACCACACCGAAACGCTCGCCCCCGGCCATCCAGTCCTCCCGGGCGGCGACGACCTCCTCGTGCGAGCGACCGACGAAGTTCCACCACATCACCAGCGGTTCCTCGAACGGCGCGCCGCCCAGCAGCAGCAACCGGGCCCCCGTCCCGCCGCGCACTGTCACCTCCGAACGACCCGTACCCAGGTAGAGCAGCGCCCCCGGCTCGAACCCGACCCCGGCGGCCTCCGCGGACCCGGACATCGCCAGCACGGCGTACTCGAAATCGGGCCGCAACGGCAGCGTCGCCGGCGCCTCACCACTCAGCTCCAACTGCACGCCCACCAGCGGGGTGTGCACCACCGCCGGGGACCGCTGCCCGGCGAAGTCGCCGACAAGCAGGGTGAAGCTCACGTCGCCGTCGTGCCAGCGCGGCAGGTCGGCGTGGTGCTCGAAGGCCGCCGAACCCGCCCGAGCCGGGTCCGGCAGCGCCACCCACAGTTGCACGCCGTGCATCACCGGCGGATGCGCGGCCGGCGACCGCTCCGAATGGGAGATGCCGTGCCCGGACGTCATCACGTTCAACTGACCGGGCCGGATCGGCTGGACGTTGCCGAGGCTGTCCCGGTGGATGATCTCGCCGTCGAGCAGCCAGGTCACCGTCTGCAGGCCGGTGTGCGGGTGCGGCGGCACCTCCATGCCGGGACGCTCCGCCACGTCGTCCGGGCCGAAATGGTCCACGAAACACCAGGCGCCCACCATCCGGCGCGGACGCTGCGGCAACAGCCGACGGACCGTCGTGTAACGCCCCAACGGCACGTCGTGGCCGGGCAGCAGCACACTGCCCGGATCCGCGTCGGCAACGCCAGGTGGTCGGGTCTGCGCCAGCATCGATTCGGTACGCTCCACCGCCCGACTGTACGCTCGCGCCCCGACACTTCCCCGGCATCTCCGCGCACCAGCGGATCACTGGACGGCGGTCACCGTGACCACGCCCGCGCCCGCCACCAGGTCGAGGAAGAGCCGATCCGTCGACCGGTCCCACCCCGGCGTACTCAACAACGAGCCCGCAGCCACCCCGGCCCAACGCTCGCCAGGCACCGCTACCGACCCGGCGCCCGCCACCACCCGAACCCGCACCGGCGGTGACCCCGGCACCCGGACGTCGAGCTGACTGGTCCCGCCCGCCAACCGCACAGTCGTCGTACCTCCACGCACCGGCGGAAGGATCACCTCGCTACGGGCCGAACCACCCACGAGCTCCACACCCAACAGCCGCGCCCGGGCCAGGTCGAGCACCTGCTCGCGTACGCCACCGACGAGCTGGAGACGCCAGGCGACCCGCTCGTTGAGCACCACCCGCGCCGCCCGCTCCCCGGTCTCGCCGCTGGCCACCACGCCCAGCCGGACGGACTCGCCTCGCACCGTCGGCCGCACTGTCACGCTCGACCCGGCGGGGCTGCTCATTCGGTACAGGTCGTCGCCCAGGTCGGCCACCCGCAGGTCGAACGAGGCAAGCCCGTCCGCGAGCACGAACGTAGCCTGCTCACGCCCCTCCAGCGGCGCCGTCACCGTATGCTCGGCAACCGCCGCCGCGCCCTCGCCGCCCGGCCTGGCGCCGTCTGGCCTGCTGCTGTCTTGCCCGCCTTGTGGCCTGTTGCTGTCGGGTGCGCTGGAGTAGGTCATGCCGAGGCGGTTCGGAGCGGCGATGATCACGACTACGGCTGCGGCACCCAGGACCAGCACGACGACGGCGGCAGCCAGCAACAGGCGAGCGCCAACGGACCATCTCGGGCGTCGCTGAGCGTCGGCCGGTGGCTCAGTCCCACGCGGCGGCTCGGCTCCACGTGGCGGCGCTGGCTCGTGTGATCGCTCGGCCCTGCGCGGTGGTTCCGGTTCGCGCGACGGCTCCGGCCCCGCCTGATGATGTTCTTCGTTCCCCACTGCGGTCATATCTGCGTCCCTCCGCCGGTCCCCGCCAGTGGGTACGTACCCGTAGGCGAAACGGATCACTCCGCGCTGACCACGCCACTCCCCTCCGTCGCCGACCGACCACCGCATCCCGGGCAATTCGGTTGGCCAACAGTCACCTGGCCGGGTGCCCGCGATAGGTGGGCTCGGGGCGCCTGCTCTCCGGGCGGGCATTCGGCTGCCGGTGCCCCAACCTCTGCCCGACCTGCGTATGCCCGGCTTCCCGCGCGAGACGCCCGGACATGCCGATGGCCAGCACCCGTTCGCGGCGCCGGCCAGAAGTCGTTGTCAAGCCAATGGCTTGCACCCCTGCGTTGAGGGATGGCAGCCAGCAGTCGTGGCTGTAACGCCGATGGCCGGCACCCCGTGTTGGGGGTGCCGGCCATCAGTCAGTGCGTCATGCGGGTGGGTCAGCTGTTCCAGTACTGGGCGACCAGGTCGGCGGCCTGCTGCTCCCACTGGGCGTAGGCGTCCGGGTACGCCGAGACCTGCACGGTCTGGGCGGCCACGGTCAGCGGCATGTCCTGCCAGCCGTCAACCTGCTTCAAACCCTTGAGGAACGCGGTGGTGGAGTAGTCGGGGTCGGTGATCTGCTCCGGCGTACCCCAACCCGAGCTCGGACGCTGCTGGAACAAGCCCTGCGAGTCGTGGTCG